>NZ_NFKD01000062.1:0-27769 GCF_002160215.1 Bacteroides sp. An19
CTTATATGAAGTTTCTGTTCGTCAGACCAGATGTTTGCCGCCAGCTTCCTTCAGATTCCACCTCACGATGGACACCCTTGCTTTTGGCTGTATGATTCCCGCTATTAGGGCTCATTGGGAACTTGCACCCGTTAGCTAATACTCATGCCGAGCGTACTATGATGAACGGGAAATGCGGTCTGCGCCTGCATCCCCAATCGGTTGCTAAGATGAAAGTGAAACTGAAAGAGCTGACATCAAGAAGTAATGGTTGGGGTTACGCAAAACTGAAAGACAAGCTGAACCAATTCATCAATGGTTGGATGAACTATTTTAAATTGGCTGATATGCGTAACATCCTCCAAACAACGGATAAATGGCTTCGTCACAGAATCCGGAGTTATGTCTGGAAGAGTTGGAAGAAAGTCGGCGCAAGGTTCAAGAATCTCGTGAGATGTGGCATAGACAGGTGGCGAGCTTGGCAATGGGCCAATACTCGTGGTGGATATTGGAACACGGCAGGAAGTCCGATCCTATGCCGAGCCATGAATAACGAGAGGCTAAAACTTCAAGGCTACCCTTGCCTTGTGGACTTATATGTCAAATTGCATCAGCACTAAGGAACCGCCGTATGCCGAACGGCACGTACGGTAGTGTGAGAGGTCGGAAAACGAAAGTAGGAAGAAAACTACTTCGTTTTCCTCCTACTCGATTTAGTTAAGTCCTAATAGTTAGTTTGCTTTATTTGCTCTCAGCATTAGCTATTGATGCACGTACTCTGCTTAATGTTTCCAATGTCATCTGAAGATATGAAGCAATCATTGTCAAAGGTGCTCTTCTAGTTATTTCAGGAAAATGTTGCTGTAATCTAGCGTATCTGTCATTTGCTGATTCGAAACGTAAAATGTCAGCCTTTAATTGTGATAACATTAAGGAATTTTCAAAAAAACTCCGATATAGATAAGCTATATCACCATTAGCATCAGAAAGTTCTTCCATTATATCACGCGGAATTTCCCATAAAACACTGTTTTCTACAGCATCCATCATAAGATGTGTTGGCTCTCGGTTAAAATAGCTGTCAATACACCAGACAACATCTTTTTCACATGCTAAATGTTCTATCACATCCTTATCATGCTTTAGGTAGTGCTGTCTAATAAATCCCTTTTCTATATAAAATAGGCAATTACAGATATCACCTTCATTTAGAATTATATCACCTTTTTGATATTTCTTAGCTGAATAATATCTGCAAAAAGGCGAATATTCTCCAACTTAAGTTTGCGATTAGGGCATGTTTCAACTATAATCTGTTTTGCAATGTCAAATTGAATACTCATAGGCTAAAGTTATTTATATCCCCACCGTCAAGTTAGAAGTGCAACTCCTCCACCGCCTTCCTCCGTCCTTGGAGCGTAGCGGAAAGGGCGGAGGAAGGCGGTGGAGGAGTTGCACTTCTAACTTGACGGTGGGTATTTTTTATTTAATTACGACATTTATCAAATACAAAAAATCATAGAAGGACAAAAATCTTTAAATGATTTGATTATAAACAAACTTTAAATAGTTAAATTGCAATAATACTATACCATGGTTGTTCTTTACCTTAATGTAATACTACTGTTATATATCTGGTCATTTATCTCCTTTTGTCGGATGCAAAGGTTGCCAAACCTCTTTTAGAAAACGAAAAGTTCAAGCGGTAAACCATTTGGAGCAGTTTCGTCCTCCGTTGGAGAGTAAACAGCTCCAAAAACTTTTCTTATTCATCGGCTTGGCTGAAAACTGCATCCGGCAACGGAGATAAACGACTGACGAAATAATAGCATAAAACAGCATAGCCCCCCCTTAATAAGGCAATTTTATCAATGCTGTTTTCATTCTTTTCAGAGGACTATTATTTTCGACAGAGAGAAATTTGGCAAGCGGCAGATTTCACTCCCTCAAAAATAATAGATTTGAATTGCTGTCCTCTTGCCTTTATTGGAAATTGTAGTACCTTTGTAGTGGCTTGTGCGAACGAGCCAAGCAATGTGGAAAGATGGGAACATCGAACCATCAATAAAGTACCGAAAAGAGGGAAAATACCCTCTACCACCGCTCTTTGAGTGTTAAAAAATAATAAAAAGGTTAAATCTTCACCTTTTAGAATGTACCCCTAAAGGTTATGCCCATATTTCTGACTTATAACTCACAAAATATTGAGTAATAACTGGTTGCAAATACTCAATATGGATTTGGAAGACATATTCGAGGGAATGGCAGACATCGTGAATAAAGAAATTGTTTTGCATGTCGATTATTTGATGGACGATGAAATGTGCTTGTCTGAAGACTACAAGGATGCACTGCAATTTATAAAAGAAAGATCGAACGACAACATAGAAATCCAAAGCAATTATTTTTCCGACAGAATAGAAGATTCGAACGATGAATTTGGGGATATGATAGAGGGCTTTAACACGTATTGTGAGGAAAACATACATGGACTTATAGCTGCCAGTTTCCGCGATTCACATGTTTCATTGGAAGACATGGTGAAATGTTATGAAGGACGATTTACAAGAGAGGAAATCATAGCGCTTGTAAAAAAAGCGGTAGTGGAGAATCATATCAAAACAGATGTAACGCATCTCATCCCTAATGCTGAAAATGAAGAGGAGAGGGAAGAACTTCTATTCATTCAAAACCTGTCCGACCAAATTGAAAAGCCGGTCGTAGATAAGGTGGAATATGTTCCGATTGGACAAAAATTGGCATCCGGAAGGCTTCAAGGTATCTGTGGCAGCTATGCTGAATATATTGACCCTATGTATATGGATGAGGTTATTAAGTGCATGCGTTTCCAGAAAATAGAAAACATCTGCGAAGCATACGACATAAAATATGAGCCAGGTATCAGCGGAGAAGAAATATGTGCGGGCATTTATCTATATCTGCTTAGCCAAGACTACAGGCAGATACAAAATATCAAGTTCTTTGCTTCACCTTATGTTGCGCTTGAATTTTACATGAAAAGCATACAACCTAATAATGATATAACTGTTTTCTACGACATTGGGATTTTTGATGATTAAAAAAAGAATGCCGTACTCCGGCTACAAATCCTTCACCAGAATGCGTCCGCTTTGGTACAGGTACACCTGCTTTGCCTCAATCAGGGCATGCCACGAAGCCGAATAGTCCTCCTTGTCTATCTTGAAGTTTTCGGCGCCGGCACTGTCCAGCCGCTCTATCAGCACACCTACGGTCAGGCGGTTGATGTCCATTCCGGGCAAGTAACGGATGTTTCCTTCTTTATCGTCATCAGAAGTTTCGTAAACCAGACGGACATCGGTCAGCTCGTAGAGGATATTCTTTGTCAGCCGGATGGGAATCTTATGCTCTTTGCTCAGCTCTTCTGCCGTATAGGGCTGCTGCTCGTGCTCGAACCGCTTGCAGATAGCGGAGAGCACGATGGCACAGAAGAAATCGTGGTAGCGCCGGCTGATATGCGCCGTTTCTTTCCCGAAGCTGAACGAAGAAAGGTTCTGGCTGACGTAGCTCATCTCGGCACCGAACAGGCAGATGGTCCACGACACCTGTGTCCATAACAGGAACATCGGGATGGCGGCAAAGCTTCCGTAGATGGCATTGTAGTTCGAAATCCATATCTGGCTGTTGACGTAGAAATACTGGAAAGCCTGAAAGGCGCTACCTGCCAGTATCCCCGGAAACCAGGCATGGCTTAGCTTCACTTTCGTGTTGGGCATGAACACGTATAGCGCGATGAACATCCCCCACGTTAAGGCATACGGGACGAGACGCACCAGGAACTTCAGCATCGGTCCCAGCAGAAGGAAGGTTTCCAAATCCTTCACGTACGTGGTCATCACGATGGTCAGACCGCTGGAGATAACAATGAGCAACGGAAGCAGTAGCAGCATCGAAAAATAATCGGTTATCTGGCGGAACACCGTGCGGGGACGCTTTACCTGCCAGATGGCGTTGAAACTGCGCTCGATGTTGTCTATCAGCATCAGGATGGTAAACAGCAACATAATCAGGCCCACGCCGATGAAGATGCCGCTCTGCGCGTGTTGCAGGTAAGAATTGACCCACGAAAACACCAGCTCGCTCTGCTGGCTTATCACACCGCTTTTGATTTGCTGCTCCATCAATGCATCGAAACCGAAGCCGCGGGCAATGGCGAACAGCAGGGCAAGGATGGGAATGATAGACAGCAATGTGCTATACGTCAGTGCCGAAGCACGCACCGGAATGCGGTCGTTCAAGAACTGCTCTATCGAAAGGTAAATGATTTTCACACACGAATACAGGCGCTTCCTCACTGGAGTTACCTCATCTTCGGTGATTCTCCAGATGCCGTCTGTCAAGAATTGAAGCCAAGATTGCAGTCTCATAGTTATTAAATGAAGAATGAAGAATAAAGAATGAAGAAACAGCGTTCGGCGTAAGCCAATGCCATGCGGACGAAGTTAAATTCTTCATTCTTAATTCTTCATTCTTAATTTAAAAAAAGCAGCCGGCCTGTAAGCCGGGTTCTGTTCCTTATATAATATAAGGTGTCTGTCATTTATCTACGCCCTTTGTCACCAAAAGGCTCTAGCGGTCTACCCTCCGACGTGGGGCGAGCAACCCTCGTTAATGCCGGTTTACACGACCTTACAACTCCTAAGATGCACAGCCCGCGTGTCACCACGCGGCTGGTAGGCTCTTACCCTACCTTCTCACCCTTACCTCTCCGGGTAGGAGCGGCGGTTATTTTCTTCTGCATTACTCTACCCTCGCGGATAGCTTTCTGTTAGGAAGTAGGATGCTCTGCGTTGCCCGGACTTTCCTCTTGTGCCGAAACACCAGCGACAGACCGTCCGACTGCTTTCTGACTGCAAAGGTACGCAATAAATGCATTCCTCCTGCCATTTTTACGAGAAATATCTTTTGCGACTGCAAAAGTGACTGATAATGAATGCAAATTTGTCAGTTATCCCCGTTAAGCGCGGTTAAGGAGCTGTCTTGCTTTGTTAAAAGAGAGAAAAAAGAACACACAAGGAGTACAACCGCATAATATTTGTTCTACTTTAGCAGATGAAATGTTAAAGCAATAACGAAATTAACAATTTAAACCAGTTATAGATATGAAAAAGACAACTAAGTTCGCATTAGGAGCAGTCGCACTGATTGCTGTAAGCGCAGGAGTGGCAGGAGTGACTTCGTATGCCATCCTCCAGTCTAAAGATACAAAGAACGCTTCTTTCTACGAAGAGTTCCAAACGGCTACTCCAGCTAAATATGCTGCATTCGATACATCGAAAATGCAGCCCGTCGACCTGACACAAGCTGCCGAAAGTTCACTGAACTCTGTAGTACACATCATGGCTATCCAGCGGAGTAAGACGAAGGTAATACAGACCCAACCGGATATTTTCGATTTCTTTTTCGGTGACGGCCGCGGACGCCAGCAGCAGGTCCAGACTCCCGAACAGCGCGGATTCGGTTCGGGCGTTATCATCTCGAAGGACGGATACATTGTGACGAACAATCACGTGATTGATGATGCCGACGAGATTTCGGTCAAGCTGCACGACGGACGGGAAATGAAAGGACGGGTTATCGGTACCGATGCTACTACCGACCTGGCTTTGGTGAAGATAGAAGGCGATGATTTTCCTGCCATTCCGGTAGGCGACTCGGATGCCTTGAAGGTAGGCGAATGGGTGCTTGCCGTAGGTAATCCCTTCAATTTGGGCTCTACCGTAACGGCGGGTGTCGTAAGTGCCAAGGCACGTGGGTTAGGTGCCAATCAGGTAGAATCATTCATTCAGACCGATGCCGCCATCAACCAAGGAAACAGTGGTGGTGCACTGGTGAATGCAAAAGGCGAGTTAGTGGGTATCAACGCCATGCTGGTTTCTCCCACCGGAGCTTATTCGGGCTACGGCTTCGCCATACCTACCAGCATCATGACCAAGGTGGTGACCGACCTGAAGCAATACGGAACCGTACAGCGTGCTTTGTTGGGCATCGGAGGACGCGATATGGGTAAAGAAGAATTTCCGGAAGAAATCCGTAAGGAGCAGAAAGAACTGGGCATCGGATATGGTGTACAAGTTGTAGAAGTACAAGAAGAAGGGTCGGCTGCCGGCATCTTGAAAGTAAACGATGTCATCATTGCCATAGATGGTGAGAAGGTAGAAACCATGGCTTCTCTGCAAGGCATCCTTGCCAAGAAACGTCCGGGAGACAAGGTGAAAGTGAAAGTATTCCGCGACAAGAAAGACCAGGAATTCACCATCACTCTGAAGAACGCTCAAGGTAATACGAAAGTAGTGAAGAAAGCCGACATGGAACTGCTGGGAGCAGCCTTCCGCGAAGTGCCTGCCGAACTGAAACGCCAGCTCAACTTAGGATATGGTGTACAGGTAACAGGTGTAAGCGACGGACGTATGGCAGACAGCGGTATCCGCAAAGGATTCATCATTCTGAAAGCCAACGGCAAACAACTTCGTACCGTACAGGATTTGGAAGACGTGATGAAAGCGGCTTCCCAGTCGCCCGACCAGGTATTGTTCATGACCGGTGTCTATCCGTCGGGCAAGCGCGCCAACTATGCCGTAGACTTGGCACAAAATTAACAATATAAATAGTAGTTTTCATAGGATAAAAAGGTAAAAGCAGATTGCACACTCTAACAAAAAAGAGGTTCCGCACGTTACGGAACCTCTTTTTTGTTATACTTTAAACGGCATCTTATACTTCGCCCAAAGCACACACGAAAACGAATACATCAAGACGGAGAAATACTTTTTGAAGAAATTCAAAACAGTTTCTCAAAAGGTTGTCGTTATCTTCTTCTCCCGATGCAGAAAACTTCGTCTGGTGTAAGATTAATAATCTTACAGCGGATGGACCTATATGCGTTTGCCGACGCACCTATATCCGCGGGCTTCCGCAACCTCCTGCGTCTGGCTATGATACTATCCGGAAAAACGGGCAAAAGAGGCTCAGCAAACGAACATAAGTAACTTGCCCGTTTAACATAAGTAACTTAGGCGTTTAACATAAGTGAGTCAGACGGTTCACTTATGTTCGTTTGAGGAGGCTTTTATATACGACAAATTCAAAACAGTTTCTCAACACATCCGGTCACGGTAATCTTCATAACCGAAGGTACGATATACTTCCAGTTCACCATTGCTATGATACAGGGCAATAGACGGATGGTGAATACCGTTGAACATATTCGTCTTCACCATCGTGTAATGAATCATGTCCTCGAACACAATCCGTTCGCCCACCTGCACTTCATGGTCGAACTTCCAGCTTCCCATATAGTCGCCACTCAGGCAACTGTTCCCACCCAGACGATACACGTGGGCTTCGGGACCTGCCGTCTTGACCGCATCGGCGGGAAGCGACTCTGCCCCACGCACCGCCGGCTGGTAAGGCATCTCCAGACAATCGGGCATGTGGCACGTAAAGCTTACATCGAGAATCGCCGTACGGATTCCCCGGCTCTCTACCACATCCACCACCGAAGCCACCAGCGGTCCCGTCTGCCAGGCAAAGGCAGAGCCAGGCTCCAGAATAATCTGCAAATGCGGATAACGTGCCTTCAACCCCTTCAGCAATCCAATCAGATGTTCTACATCATAGTCCTTACGGGTCATCAGATGCCCACCTCCCAAATTCAGCCATTTCAGCTGCGGGAACCAGCGCGAAAACTTTTCTTCGATATGCTTCAGCGTACGTTCCAGCTCGTACGAACTGGACTCGCAATGGCAATGGCAATGAAAACCCTCAATGCCTTCGGGCAAACGTTCGGGAAGCAAGTCTGCCGTCACTCCGAAACGTGTGCCCGGCGCACAAGGGTTATATAGTTCCACTTCCACCTCCGAATACTCCGGATTGACACGTATACCACAAGAAACCGGTTCAGGATAAGCCTTAACCATCGGATAGAAACGTTCGAACTGCGAAAGTGAATTGAATGTGATATGGCTGCTATATTTCAGAAACTCTGGGAAATTAGCTTCGGTGTAAGCCGGCGAATAGGTATGCGCCCGACTTCCGAACTCTTCGAAAGCCAGACGTGCCTCGTACACCGAACTTGCCGTCGTATGGCTGATGTACTCGCGGAATATCGGGAACGATTTCCACATCGCAAATGCTTTAAACGCAAGGATAATTTCTACCCCAGCCCGGTCGGCTACCGACTTTATCACCCCCAGGTTTTTCCTGAGCAAATCTTCTTCCATTACATAACACGGAGAAGGAACTTTAGTTACATCTAACATACTACTACTGTTTCGCTTTTTCTCAACACAGATTATTTTTATTTTTTTGAATTCCGCAAAATACCCATGGTATAAGAAGCTGTTTTGAATTTCTCCAAAAAGTTTTTCTTGTCTTGATGTATCCGTTTTCGTGTGTGCTTTGGGCGATTTTTTGGTCTTTTTCGCTCCTGTTCTTCGTCAGATAGCCCGCTATCTTCCTCATCACAGAAGCGAAAATGCCTCAAAAACTCATCCCAAATCATCGCACGATAAATTCAAAACAGCTTCTAAAAGGGAGTTAGAAGGAGTTATGCCTTCGGCAGGAGTTATACTTCATGCGGTATGTGCATTTTGTATATGCCACGTAGTAGAGACGATGTGCACATCGTCTCTACAGAATCGATGCTAAAGTATTGGCTTCTAAATCATTTTAACTCCCTGAAATAATTCCTTTTAACTCCTTATTGGGCAAAATGCGGATATTCATTTTATTTTTTAAATTCGCCTGTAGTGAAAAACATTATTCTATTACTTTAAAACGGGCGAACTTCAACAAAAGCTGCTTCACACCGGCATGCCGGAACTCTACGGTCGCCTTGCAATTGTCGCCCGTGCCTTCTACTTTCACTACCTTACCGATACCAAAACGCTGGTGTTCAATCATCTGACCAACCGACAGACCTGCTCCAAGTGCCGGACCTGCCGTATCCGGAGCATCTGGGGAAAGCTTACGCAGATTACGCGGACTTGCCACAGAGACTACACGAGGCTTCTCCATTGCAACTTTCGGACGGGAAATGCCCGACGAAGCTTCTGGAGCCAATCGGCTGGCACGCTCGTTCTGCGTAGTACGTGAAAAGGCAGCGTCCTCTTCGGGCAATTTCAGATAACGCGCATCAATGTCACCCAAGAAACGGCTGGGACTGCTAAACTCTGTTTTCCCATACCGGAAGCGCGACTTGGCATAAGACAAGAAGCAATGCTCCTCGGCACGTGTAATCGCTACATAGAACAAGCGCCGTTCTTCTTCAAGCTGCTTTAAATTTCCAGACACCATCGGACTGGGGAACAGGTTTTCTTCAAGCCCAACTACAAACACATTCTTAAACTCCAGCCCCTTGGCCGAATGAATGGTCATCAGTGTTACTTTGGCACCTTCACCCTCTTCGCTATCCAGGTCGGTCAGCAAGGATATTTCCTGCAGATAATCCGAAAGTGACACACGGCTGTTCCCTTCCTCCTCACGGCTGGCACAAAAGTCATGCATACCGTTGATCAACTCTTCTATATTCTCCTGCCGGCTCAGATTTTCGGGCGACCGGTCCCGGTATACATCGGCAACAATCCCCGAACGCCTGACAATGTCCTGCCCCAAGCCGTAGGCATTTTTGCTTGCCACATCCGAAGCAAATCCGGCTATCAGGTCGCGGAACCCCTGCAATCTGGCAACTGTACTCTTCGTCAATGACAGACCATACGCCAAAGGCTCGTTCAGTACCGTCCACAGACTGACATTGTATTGCGTAGCCGCACTTGTAATTTTATTCAGTGTCGTATCGCCGATACCCCTTGCCGGATAATTGATAATCCGCTTGAACGCTTCTTCATCATGAGGGTTCACCGCCAAGCGGAAATAAGCCGTCACATCCTTAATCTCTTTCCGCTGATAGAAAGACAATCCACCATAAATACGGTAAGGAAGCCCTCGCTTACGTAACGATTCTTCGAAAATACGGCTCTGTGCATTGGTGCGGTACAGAACGGCAAAATCATCATATCCGTATCCGTCTCTCGCCACCATCCGGGTTATCGTACCTGCAACGATTTCTCCTTCCTCCACGTCACTATAAGCTTTGAACACCGGAATCGGTTCGCCCTTGTCTTTCTCCGAAAACACCTCTTTGTGTATCTGCGCGCGGTTTTTCGCTATCAAGCTGTTGGCGGCTTTCACAATGGTCTGTGTAGAACGGTAATTCTGCTCCAGCTTGAAAAGCCGCGCTTCCTGGTAAGTCTGTCTGAAATGAAGGATATTATCGATATTGGCTCCACGGAACGAATAAATGCTCTGTGCATCGTCTCCCACGACACATACCTTGCGGTATTTCTCGGTGAGCTGCCACACGATGCGGTGCTGGGCGTAATTAGTGTCCTGATACTCATCTACCAATACAAAACGGAAGCGTGAGGCATATTTCTCGCGCACATCAGCATGTTGTTCGAACAGCAAGTAGGTATAAAGCAGCAAGTCATCGAAATCCATGGCATCGCTTTGCCGGCACCGCTCCCAATAACGAAGGTAAATATCACGTATGGCAGGCACTTTTGCCTCCACATCACTTTGATAACATTCAGCATTTGACGCATACGCCACAGGCAATACCAACTGGTTCTTTGCCTGGCTGATGCGGCTCTGTACCAGTCCCGGACGGTAAGTCTTGTCATCCAGCCCCATTTCCTTAATGATGGTTTTCAATAAGCTTTTCGAGTCAGCCGCATCATATACCGTAAAATCAGATGAAAAGCCCAACCGTTCTGCCTCGGCACGCAGGATACGGGAAAAGATGGAATGGAATGTCCCCATCCACAGATAACGTGCCTTCTCCTCTCCTACCTGCCGTGCAATGCGTTCCTTCATTTCCCGGGCCGCCTTATTGGTAAAAGTCAGAGCCAGGATAGACCAAGGCTCATAACCCTGGTCCATCAGATAAGCAATCTTATATGTCAATACACGCGTCTTACCCGAACCTGCCCCTGCTATCACCTGCGAAGGCCCGTCGATATAGAGCACCGCTTCCCGCTGGCTCTCGTTCAGTCCGTCTAAATCAACTGCCATACTTCTGCTTAGTTCTTAAAGCTATGTATCGGTGCAGGGATGCGTCCTCCCCGGTTCACAAAAGCCTCACAGCTGAAACGGTTGACCGGCATAACAGGAGCATATCCCAACAAACCACCAAACTCTACCGTTTCGCCCACTTTCTTTCCTTCTACCGGAATGATACGCACCGCCGTAGTCTTCTGGTTCACCATACCAATAGCCGACTCATCGGCTATAATACCCGAAATAGTAGTAGCCGGCGTATCGCCCGGAATAGCAATCATGTCCAATCCTACCGAACATACGCAAGTCATCGCTTCCAGTTTCTCGATAGTCAGTGCCCCTGCTTCTACCGCATCAATCATCCCTTGGTCTTCGCTCACCGGAATAAAAGCACCACTCAGACCTCCTACATACGAAGAAGCCATTACACCTCCTTTTTTTACCTGGTCGTTCAGCAAAGCCAATGCCGCCGTAGTTCCCGGTGCTCCCGGGTGTTCCAGTCCGATTTCCTTCAAAATATCCGCTACACTATCGCCTACTGCCGGCGTAGGAGCTAATGACAAGTCAATAATGCCAAAGGGTATCCCCAACCTGCGCGAGGCTTCCTGAGCCACCAGCTGTCCTACACGGGTAATCTTGAACGCTGTACGCTTGATAGTTTCGCACAACACTTCGAAATCGGCATCCCGAATCTGTTCGAGTACATACTTCACTACTCCAGGACCGCTTACGCCCACATTGATAATGGCATCGTCTTCCGAAACGCCGTGAAATGCACCTGCCATAAACGGATTATCATCGGGAGCATTGCATAATACCACCAGCTTGGCACAGCCCAGCGAATCACGCTCTGCAGTAAGCCGAGCCGTTTCCTTGATAATATCCCCCATCAGACGCACTGCATCCATATTGATACCCGTCTTAGTGGAACCTACATTCACCGAGCTGCAGATACGTTCGGTGCAGGCCAAGGCTTCAGGGATAGAACGAATCAGCAATTCATCACTTCGTGTCATCCCTTTAGAGACGATAGCCGAATAGCCACCGATGAAATTTACCCCCAATTCCTCTGCTGCACGGTCTAGCGTACGTGCAACCTTTACATAATCGGCAGTAGTCTGGCAAGCTGCCCCACCCACCAATGAAATCGGCGTAACCGAGATACGTTTGTTCACGATAGGAATCCCGTATTCTTTCGATATGTCTTCTCCTGTCTTTACCAAGTCTTTGGCAAGCCGGGTTACCTTTTCATAAATCTTCTGACAAAGAATATCCACGTTGCTATCTGCACACTCCAACAGATTGATACCCATTGTAATGGTACGCACATCCAGATTTTCTTTTTCAATCATCTTGTTGGTTTCCAGAACCTCTGATATATTAATCATAAGCCAGCCTTTTTTTAAATCCGATGCATTTTATCGAAAATCTCTTCACGCTGACATTTCACCTGCACGCCTAGCGCTTGTCCTACTTCAGTCAGTTCATTAACCACCTGCTCAAACGGTTTTGCAATACGCGCCATATCCACAATCATCATCATATTGAAGAACTCCTGCACGATAGTCTGCGATATATCCAGAATGTTGATATTGTTTTCTGCAAGATACGAACATACTTTGGCAATAATGCCTACCGAATCTTTTCCTACAACAGTAATAATAGCCTTATTCATAATTCCGTTCATTAAGTTTGATAATGAGGGCAAAGATAGACAAATCTTAGTAAAACTCCCCCTTTCTCATACTTTTTTTGCCCGAACGCTTGCATATTCAAAAATAATCCGTACCTTTGCAACGCTTTTGAAAACCAGAAGCACTTACCCTACAGTTTAAGGAGAGGTGGCAGAGTGGTCGATTGCGGCGGTCTTGAAAACCGTTGTACCGCGAGGTACCCGGGGTTCGAATCCCTGTCTCTCCGCCAAGGCTCCGAACGGAGACATTCAAATAAGGGGTCGAAAAGCTTATAAAGCACCGTAAATCAAGTGATTACGGTGCTTTTTTCATGTATATACGCCAAATCTTGACGGTATAAATGCATCGGTTGGCAGTCACATTTCGGTCATTTCCTGCTACATTTCCTGCTACAGGAAGACCAACCGCCAAAAAAATGTAGCAGAGACGTACTTTTGAAGCCCATATTGACGCCTTGTAAGTCGCTTAATATCAGATATTTATGTTTAACTTTGTGGCCAAAGCGCTACACAAATAACGTGTTATTATGAGACTTATTTTTAAGGTGTCGTATTATATACGCACAAATTACGTAAACAAGGAAGGTAAATCACCGTTGATGATACGGATTTATCTTAATGGAAAAATGCTTACTGTCGGGTCTGCAGGAATCAACGTTGACAAGACAAAATGGTCAAACGAAACAAATCGCCTTAAAGGACGTACTTCCGAGGTCTTGAACACCAATGCCCAAATTGACAACATTTCATCAGATTTGCGGAATATCTTCCTAAAGCACCAGTTTGACAAGGATCTTACCCTTGATAAGATAAAAAGCATTTATCTTGGCAAGAACAAGGAATGTACAACTTTCCTCGATTTCTACGGCAAGTACCTTGAGGACATCAAGGCTCAAGTTGGTAAAGGGAAAACGCTGGCCACATATCACAAATATTCTGCGGCTGGAAAACACTTTGAGAATTTCTTGAAACTGAAATATGGTCGCAAGGATATAATGCCGTCTGAATTGACCCATGTAATCATTCATGACTTTGATATTTACCTGCGCACAGTGGTCAGTCTTAAGCCCAATAGTGCAACCAAGACATTGAAGTTTTTTAAGACCGTAGTCATATTTGCACAAAAGTGCGGCGTATTGACGCACGATCCATTCGCCCAGCATCGTTTCCATCTCGAATCCGTTGACAGGGGTTTCCTCACAGACGATGAAATTACAAGAATCATGGAAAAAGAGTTTTCCACTCCACGTTTGGAATCCGTCCGTGATATATTCATATTTTCGTGTTTCTGTGGGCTTGCATACATAGATGTGGCAAATCTGACCCAAGACAACATTGTAACTCTTGACGGGAAGAAATGGATAATGACAAGGAGGCAGAAAACCCATGTCGAAAGCAATATTTTATTGCTGGACATTCCTTTAATGATTATCAACAAGTACAAAGGCAAAACAAAAGACGGGAAATTACTGCCCATTCTTTCTAATCAGAAGATGAATGCGTATTTGAAAGAAATCGCGGATTTATGTGGAATAAGAAAACGGTTGACCTATCATCTCGCAAGACACACGTTCGCCACAATGATGCTCAGCAAAGGGGTGCCCGTAGAATCGGTATCAAAGATGTTAGGTCATGCAAATATAAAAACAACACAAATTTATGCCCGCATCACCAATAAAAAGATAGAGCATGACATGATGAATTTATCTGAGAAACTAGATTGTTTCAATGATGCAGCTACACATTTAACATCAGACTAAACAATAATTATCTGAATTAGTCAAGATTTAATCTGACTGTTAATATAAAAAGAGTAATTTTACAACATCAAACAAATTAAGTTATGACTAATTCAGTTCTGATGCAGAGCGGAGCAATCCGTCCTGCATGATATTTTGTGTCGGGTTGTTCCTATTTTACCGGTTGTAAGTTACAAAGAAATGTCGGCTTGAAGTCTGCCGTTATCCTTATATATATGCTTACCAACCCTTTCTATAGACCTTGCTTCTCAAGCCTCTTGCCCTTTATATCAGTCCGAACATTCCATGTTGCAGCCTCCATACCGCCACCGCCAGAGGTTTTATCTTGTGCGAATATAGGTTGCCGCGCCTGTTCCCTCCGTTTTGAAGTGCATTTCCGGCAAATTCTTCCTTGCATTGCAAGAGTAATTTACCGGAAAAAACATCGGGAATGGCTTTTTCGGCAACCTTTTACTGCACCGAAAAACCGAAGCGGCTTCCGATTGAAGGACGTCGAACAGAGGGAAAGTAAACTTAAATTCAAAAACGGATGAAGACATTGGAAGAATTGCTACAAGGAATTGGATGTGTCGGTGAGGTATTCGACAGTACGGGAGAATTTACGGAAGCCGGAAGTAAGGCATATCACTTTTTGGTGGATTTGCTGTATGACATTGAATGTCTGACTGGAAAAAGTGTATCATGTATAATCAGGGAACTTGATAACATATGTGAAGAGAATTATTAAAAATCAATATTATAGTTAGGAAAATTCATGAATCGAAAGAGTAAAGCTCGCAAAGGACTGGAAAAATGACGGTGAACTGCGTCAGTCGTGTTCTGCATGTTATGACGCTTGACGACATCCTTCCAGATAATGGAATCAAATAGTATGTCAAGGCAATTGCGTGTCGTCAGAAGAGAGTTGACCTATCAAGTGTACAAAAGTAGTGGATTCAATTTGTTTTTTCCTTCCAAAAGAAAAGTTATGGCTGTTGTCGGTGAGTACTTGTTGACTGATTTACCTAAAAGCCCTATCCGGACTTGATTGCGCAAGCAGGAATTTAAAAAGTAGGTTTAAATTTTCTTGTATATACTACAAGGAACGAAGTAAACCTCTTGCAACATCTCTTTGGTAATGAATAATAATAGTTTTAGAAATTAAGTTTAATGACATCTTGTATATATAGAACAAGGAAAGGAGTAAACCACTTTGCCAGTTGCACCAGCCTTTCTTTTTTGAAGGCAATAGAATACTGTTCAGACTTTGACTTTGATGACTTCGTTAAGGTTTGTGGAGTATTGGGCTGACTTGTGTTCGCATTTCAAGTGCCAACGTTTGTCCGTGCCTTGGCTTGCCACTTTTACGGTATTAAAACCATTCCGTTGGTTGATGGCATCGATAGCCGCTGAAAGGCGAGCTTGTTTGGCACGGTCTATGGAGTCAAAGAGGACAGTTTGGACGGCAGTGTTTGGACTAATGTCCCACACGATGACACCGGCTTTCTTGTAGTGGTATCTTCCATTCTCACGCCATTCAGTACGGAGTGCTTGGACTGCTGCGGCTACCAACTCCAATTGGTCGTTGGTGGGCATGGGCAATGTAACTGTGCGGTTGATAATATGGTTTGGCACATCGTTGCGGAAACGGCTGGTATAAGCGAATACGGTCAGTTGGCAGCAACGACTCTTTTGCTCACGCAACTTGCGGACACATGAAGCGGCAAAGTTGGCTACTGCTTCTTCCACCACTTCCAACTCAGACAAACCTTTGTCGGGAAAACTGCGGCTGGTACAGATGCTCTGCTTTTCGGGCAGTTCGCTGATGTTTATGCAACTTTCGCCACGGAGTTCCTTCCATGTCCTCACACCTGTGACGGTAAGCAACCGTCTTACCCGGCTTTCACTCCACTGCGTGAAATCCCATGCGTTTTTGACTCCATGGTATTCCAACTTCTTGGCAGAGCGTCTGCCAATGCCCCACACATCGGCGATGTCAAAACCTTGCAATGCCTTGATGCGCTTTTCTTCGGTGTCAATCAGGCAGACACCCCCGTAACCTTTGTATTTCTTTCCATACCTGCTTGCCACTTTTGCCAAGGTCTTGGTCGGAGCTATGCCAAGCGTTACCGGGATTCCTGTACCCTTGCCAATGGTACGCACGATGCGTTTGCCGTACTCACGCAATGCTTCTCCACCGCCCATGCCTGTAAGGTCGATGAAAGCTTCATCGATGGAATATTGCATCAATTCGGGCGTGAATTCCGAAAGCAGCATCATCACCCTGCGGCTCATGTCACCATAAAGTGTGTAATTGGAACTGAACACGGCAACCTTTTCACGCTCCAGCAATTCTTTTGCTTGGTAAAAAGGCGTACCCATTTCTATACCCAACGCCTTTGCCTCGTTGCTGCGGGCAATGATGCAACCGTCATTGTTAGACAGCACCACCACTGGCTGTGTGCGCAATCCCGGATTGAAGACCCGTTCACACGAACAATAGAAGTTGTTGCAATCCACTAGACCGAACATGATTCACTTCCTCCGATATTGGCGTTTGATGTTGTAGGTCAATACTCCCCACACGATGAAATTATTTTCTTCCGTCACCTTGATGGGCGGATAGTCCTTGTTGGCAGGCATCAGCCAAAGGCAATCACCCTTGACATCGAACTTTACCCGCTTCAATGTAAATTCCCCATCAATGTAGGCCACCACGATGTCACCCTCCTGCGGATCGATGGACTTGTCTATCACCAACAAGTCGCCGTTGTCGATGCCACAGTCCTTCATAGAATCACCTACGGCACGGGCATAGAACGTAGTGGCGGGATGGCGAACCAACTCGCGGTTCAGGTCGATGCTCTCCGTCATGTAGTCTTGTGCAGGGGATGGGAATCCTGCACGGATGCCACCATCGGCAAAGTCCAACAGCAGCTCGCTGCTCAGGTCGGCCGAATAGAGGATGAGCCTTACCCCGTCCTCCTTTTCTACTCCGGATTCATTGACGACTGTTTTATGTGAATCTTCCATTTCCTGTTCTCTTGTTGCATTACCATTCGTTTTGCAAAAATACCATTTTTATGCGCTTGTCCGTCTTTATTTTATGAGTTTCCACACTTTTACGCCTTTTATTGGCTTACATTTCGCCAAAGGCGACCGATGCTCTTTCCCGATGGCAGTCGTGCGCCATTCTTTCATCGTATCTTGGGTTTAGGTTGATAGCCGGCTTTCCTTAATTTCTTCCGTTGCCTCGGAACCGGCACACCGACAGCTGTTCTGTCCACATTCCCTATCCGTCAGTCTTATCTTCAGGCATCTCCTCTCCAATGGTAGAGCGGCCTTTTTTTCTGGCAATATCGGTATCGCGTCCGCCCTTGCGGCTTCCATAATGAAAGAGGTGGTTGGAATCGCCGTTTCATACCTGACCCGTTGCAGAGCTATCGGAACGGGCTTTTTTCTTTTGGCAGGCGGATTATTAGCATCCTTCATCACAACCTGTGGCTGAATTTTCGTGTTGCTTCTTACATGGCCGTCGTTTATCGAAGCCACAATATTTTTCCATGATGCAAAGATATAATGCAGCTCGCCGATGGCGTTACGGGACACTGACGTTCTGACCAATGGCGTGTCACGAAAATCTTCCGACATTTTCCGCTTCACATAAAATGTTGCGTATTTGCGTGCCTCCCTTGGTGCTACCCTATGCCTGCAATATCTTCTTGCATCCGTAAAAATTAATTGTTCAACTTCTAAAAACTTACAGTCATGAAGCAAGTAGAAAATTCTTTCATCATCACAGGTTTTGTAGCAAAGGACGCTGAAATCCGCACGTTCACCAACAACGATGTAGCCAGTTTCCCGATGGCAATCGGCCGCAAGGAAACCAAGGACAACGCCACCAACCGCGTGTCCGCTTTCATCAACGTGGAAGCCTGGCGCAAGAGCGGCAGCGCATCGTTCGAGTTGCTGAAAAAAGGTACGCTGCTCACCATAGAGGGCTATTTGAAGCCCGAAGAATGGACCGACAAGAACGGTATGAAGCAGAACGGCATCAAGTTCGTGGCCAAGAAGTTCTACGAGGCGGTGGAGAAACAGGAGAAGGCCGAGAAGCCCCAACCTAAGGCTCGCGCCAAGAAACAGAAGGAGGCGGCATAGACCGCTTCCTTCTTCGAAAAGAGCGGCTTCGGCCGCTTTTTTCGTGCTCAATGCACGTGAAGCCTTGCTCCTTTTAAAATGATTAGCTACCTGTTCTACCATTACCCGCTTTGTTATACCGGCTATTCCTTATCCCGCCCTCCAGCCGTCACCGTTTAGTTTTACTGATGCAAAGGTCGGCCATCGCGCCTGATGGCGGCGGCTTGAAGTGGATTTCTTGCAAATTCTTCCTCCTTGCGGAGCGTAATTGGCAACAAAAGCCGCCGCATGAGGCTTTCCCGATAGCCGAGCCGCCGCATCGATAAAACCCCAAATCGGTCACGGCAAGAAGGACCGATGACAGGGAAAGTTTAACATCAAAAACATACACCAATATGTACGATTACGACAACAGAGAGGAATTTGAGGATTACGGCAAGCATTGCTGGCTGCTGACCCCGTGGAAAGGCTACCGCTCGGCAACCATAGTCGGACAGACCGACAAAGGCTATATCGTCCAAGTGAGCAGCGGAGCGGAGATAGTGGTTTATCCTGACGAGATAGAGATTAATTAACCCCAAAGCATACCCATATGGAAAAGACAATCGAAAAGATACCGACATGGAGTCTGTGCTACCTTGTCAATGGAGATGCATGCGGACTGACAGAGGAAGAACTACAAACCATCGACCGCTGGTACAAGGACATGGGCGTACAAGTAGTTTCGCCCGTCATGGACAGTGAATGCAACCTGCAACCCTATTTTTCACCTTGCCCTGCTTTCGGCTTGCCGACAGAGGTAGTGGACTGCGACATCTTTTATATCCAACCCACCAAACAATGACAACCATGAAAGGAACTGAACATTTCAAACAGGCCATCAAGAGCTATTTGGACGAAAGAGCCAAGACGGACGAACTCTTTGCAGTGGCTTATGTCAAGGAAAACAAGAACTTGGACGATTGCATCACGTTCATACTCAACCAAGTCAAAGCAATGGCCAATGAGGGCTGTGTCGGCATGGCTGACGATGACGTGTATTCGCTCGCCTGCCATTTTTATGACGAGGACATCATAGACATAGGCAAGCCCGTCAACTGCGAGGTGATAGTCAACAACCGTATTGAACTGACCGAGGAAGAGAAAGCCGAGGCACGGCAGAGGGCTATCAGCCAATACCAAGCCGAGGAATTGCGCAAGATGCAGCAACGTAAGAGCAAGTCGGCGGCAAAACCACAGGAGACCAAACAAACAGAACCTAACTTATTTGGCTTTTGAACGATGAAACCACGCAACAAATTCGAGAAAGCTGTACTTGCCCAAAGCGGCAAGCTCCGCCCCTTGAGCAAGGCACAGCTTGCTTGGGCATTCCGTGAGTGTGTCAGCCATTTTGCACACCGACTGCCCAAGGGTCGGACAACCTGCATGGACTGCGGCCATGAATGGGTAAGAGAAAAAGCGACAGGGCATTGCACCTGCCCGAAGTGCCACGCAAAGCTGGAGGTCAAGAATACCCTTGTCCGCAAAATACGGCAAAAGGCATATTTTACCCTGCTTGACAAGTGTGGGAAGTACCAAACCCTGCGAATGTTCCTGCTTGTGGTGGAAATGGAGAAAGGCTGCAAGGCGCACCCTTACGCCTTGGAAATCGGGCAGTATTGGTGGAACGACAAAGGCAAACAGACGCTTGTAGCCATTCAGCGCATATTGGGCAGGTACATGGACACCTTTTCTTTCGTTTCGCCAATGGCCATTCGGGGAGACAACGAAGTGTACCGCCATATTGCCACTTTTGACACCTATCCGAGATACAGCGTTATCGACACTTTGCAAAGAAACGGTTTCCGCAGCGACTTGCAAGACATTGAATCGGCAAAACTCATACCGGCATTGCTGACCGACCCGAAAGTTGAAACTCTACTGAAAGCCGGACAATATGACTTGTTGCGCTATTGCCTGCACTCATCAACTTGTCAGGACGATTACTGGCCGTCTGTGAAAATCTGCCTGCGGAATGGATATACCATTACTGACGGCTCAATGTGGTGCGATACCATTGACCTGCTTAGGCGAATGGGCAAGGACACACGCAGCCCGAAATATGTCTGCCCTGCCGACTTGAAAGCGGAACACGACAAATTGGTGGAACAGCGCAACCGCAAGGAGGAACGTGAACGTCTGGCGTTGCGCCGAAAGGAAGCCGCCCAATATGAGAAAGAGTACCTGTTGCAGAAAGGCAAGTTCTTCGGCATCCTCATCACGGACGGAACGCTGAAAGTCAGAGTGTTGGAAAGCGTGGCCGAGATAGCGGAAGAGGGTACGCTGATGCACCATTGTGTATATGCCAACGCATACTACCGCAAGGAGAACTCGCTGATATTATCGGCTACCATTGATGGGAAACGTATTGAAACTGTGGAGGTTGACTTGGAAAGATTATGCGTGGTACAAAGCCGTGGCTTATGCAACAAAAACACAGAATACCACGAGCGCATCGTCAACCTTGTAAACAGCAATATGAACTTGATTAGGAAGCAGATTAGTGCTTAATCACCATTGGGTAAGGTAAGGCATATCGGGAATATTCCCGGTGTGCCCTGCCTCCCTGCCTTCTCCTGTTACATCCCTTTTATAAAAGCCCATCCCACTTATATCCATCTTTGATACCCACGGCTTGCCCTATATCACAGGTATGACGGGCTGTGCCGCAGGCCATGCCGCTGTAAACGGCGGCGAGGCTTCTGCGGCATGGGCAAACGTGAACACACCCTTTCCTGCCGGCGTACAAGTCCGCTGACAAGGAAATGGCGAGTTCCCCTTTAGTTTGCCCGGCAACCCGTCAGTTCTTTTTTTGCAAGCCGAGCCTGTTATATCCCTTTTATATTCCACTTAACATATACTGTTTTAGGGTAGTATATCTCCTTTTCTACCCTTTCATCTTTTTGTCATCCTGCCAATCGATGCCCTGCAGGTTATTTTGCTGCAAAATAAATGTGGCGTGGCTTGCCGTTGCAAACCGGCCTTGGCAGAAATCTTCCTTGGGGCTTCACTCCAAGCGTATTTCTGCCGTCCGATTTGCCGAAAAGCCATTCCGCCCCATTCCGGAGGCAGAAAAATAACCTACAAGAGCCATCGAAATATGGCCGATAGCAGGGGAAAGAACAAAATCTGTCAAATATGAAGAATATGAACTACAACAAATTGCAAGCATTGGCGGCGAACACAGCAGCTATCGAAACAGCCTATCGGGTGCGGAACGAGAAAAGGACGGCGACAGCAGTCGAACGTGAAACCCTCTCCCTGTATTCGGGATTTGGGGGCATCAAGGAAGTATTGGATTTAGGAACAAATGCCCCCATGTCCGACAAGATGAAACAGACTTTAGACCATCTTGTGTGCGTATTGCAAGCCATAGCACAAGACGACGAAACACTATACAGGGAGCTTGTGGATAGCATAAAGGCATCCGTCCTTACCGCTTTCTATACCCCGAAATTTCTCATAGAGGCGGTGACCGACCAAATACAAGCCACGTTCCAAGCCAACGGTTTGTTAATGAAATCCTTTCTTGAACCATCCGCAGGAATTGGTGGCTTCCTGCCAGTTTCTATGTCCGACACTTACAAGGCAGCGTTTGAAAAGGACTTGGCGACAGGGCTTGTGCTTTCAGCCTTGCACCCCGATGCAAGGGTGATTGTTGACGGCTTTGAAACCATTGGCGCACAGGAGTTGGAACACGGCTCATTCGATGTGATAGCGTCCAACATACCTTTCGGCACGATAAACGTGTTCGATGCGGACTTTGAACGCAGGGGAACGCCTTACAAACAATCCCTTAAAGCCATTCACAACTATTTCTTCATCAAGGCGATGGAACTGTTAAATGAGGGCGGCTTGCTGGCTTTCATCACGTCAAGGGGCGTGGCTGACAGCCCATCCAATCGCTTTGTGCGTGACTATCTGGTGCATCACGCCCATATCATCACCGCCCTGCGCTTGCCCGACACGCTTTTCATGCAGACCGGCGGCATCGAGGTAGGCAGCGACCTTATCATCTTGCAAAAGGACAGCCACAAGCAAAACCTCACCACAAGGGAACGCCTGTTCTTGGAAACGTGCAGGGAGCGCACATCGCAGGGGCTGGAAACAGAACACGCAAACAAGGCATTCTCCTTACCACAAAGCACGTTGTCCACAGGCACGGCCATCGGCACAAACCAATTCGGCAAGTTGGTGCGCAAGTACGAGTGGAACGGCACAGAAGAAGCCATACACCAACGGCTTGCCGAGATATTGAGAGCCAATTTCACCCACTATTTCAAGCCCTTCCTGTTTGGTTGGCAAAAGCAAGCGCAGCCGCAGCAGGGAGCGATGCTATCCCTCTTTGACCTTTTCGGGGAAGCCACGGCAGCGGCACAGTACAAGCCAAACACTGGCAAACGACCCTACACGGACGAAATGCCCGGTTGGATGAAAGACGGTGCATTGGTGCTGTTCGAGGGGCAACTTGGCACTATACAAAGCAGAAGAACCGACCGTTTTTCCGAAATGACCGCATGGTTTAACCCGATAAAAGTCAACGGTGCGGACATGGAACGGGCAAAGGACTACCTTCCCGTGCGAAAGGCTTACTTCGAGTTGTCGGAAAGCGAAGCGGAAACAAGGGAAGAACAACCCTTGCTCCGTGAACGGCTGAACAAGACATACGATGCGTTTGTGACCAAGTGGGGCAATTTCCACACGGACGGCAACAAAGAAATGATGACGCTTGACAGCTTGGGCTTTGAGGTGTATTCCATCGAAATGCAAGTGCGTGGCGAGGTGATGAAATCCGACATCATGCGCGAGCCTGTGGCTTTCAAGAAAATAGACACATCGGTACGCCTTGCCCCGATGGAAGCGTTGGCAAGCAGCTTGAACTATTACGGCAGGGTGGATATGGTTTACCTTGCGCAATCGACAGGATGCAGCGAGAGCGAGGTGATAGAGGCGTTGGAGGGCGAAATGTTCTACAACCCTGAAACCAGCGCATGGGAAGAAAAGGGGCGCATACTTGCAGGTAACGTGGTGGAGAAATGCAAAGCGTTCGCCGGACATATCCATAGCCTTGCAGGACAGGCAAGGGCTTGGACTGAAAAGACGGTAATGGCGTTGGAAGAGGTCACGCCCGAACTGATACCTTATGAGGAGCTTGACTTCAACATGGGCGAGCGGTGGATTCCGACAGAAGTCTATGCCGACTTTGCCGAATACCTGTTTGATGTCAAGGTCGATGTGGTGTACTTTGACGTGAACGACACCTATGTTATTTCCTTACATGGATATTCCCCTGCCGCATACAACATCTATGCCTCGCACGGTTACACAGGCGAGAAACTGTTTGCCCATGCCCTGCATGACACCATACCCGAAATAAAAAAAGAGGTGATGCGTGGCGGTGAATGGGTGAAAGTACCCGATGAAGAAGCCATGCAGGAGGTGGCAACCAAGATACAGGAGATAAGGGGCAAGTTCAACGCTTGGCTTGACAGCCAGCCTATCGCCGTCCGTGACGAGTTGGTAAGGCTCTACAACGAGCGTTTCAACTGTTATGTGCGTCCGTCCTATGACGGTTCGGCGCAAACATTCCCCCGCCTTTCCTTTGCACAGTTCCCTTACGATGACTTATACCCCTCGCAGAAAGACGCCATCTGGATGATTAAGCAGAATGGCGGCGGTGTGTGCTGGCATGAGGTAGGCGCAGGTAAAACAATGGTGATGTGCGTGGCGGCATACGAAATGAAACGCTTGGGGTTGGTACAGAAGCCTTTGATAATAGGGCTGAAAGCCAACGTGCATGAAATAGCCGACTGTTTCCGCAAGGCTTACCCATCGGCAAAGTTGCTCTATCCCGGCAAGGAGGACTTCACCCCTGCCAACCGTGAGGAACTTTTCAGCAAAATCAAGAACAATAATTGGGACTGCATCATTCTGACGCATGACCAGTTCGCAAAGATACCGCAGTCGGAAGAAACAATGTTCGGCATCATGCAACAGGAACTTGACGATGTGGAACGCTCCTTGCAGGTGCTGGAAGAAAGCGGCATGGGGTGGCGCAACCGCCGTATGCAGAAAGCGTTGGAGAAGCGGCAAGAGAACCTGTCGGCAAACCTCCTGTCGTTGAAAACACGCATTGAGGAGAAGAAAGACGGAGGCATAGACTTTCATACGATGGGCATAGACCACATATTTGTAGATGAGTCGCACTACTTCAAGAACTTGATGTTCCAGACACGCCACACGAGGGTTGCGGGCATCGGCAACAACCAAGGTTCACAGCGTGCTATGAACCTGCTGATTGCCATCCGTGACATACAAGAACGCACAGGAAAGGACTTGGGGGCTACGTTCCTGTCGGGTACGGTGGTCGTAAATGCTTTGACCGAATTGTACGTGCTTTTCAAGTACCTGCGCCCGAAAGAGCTTGCCAAGCAGCGTGTGAGTTGCTTTGACGCATGGGCTGCTATATTTACTAAGAAAACGACTGACTACGAGTTGAACGTGACAGGTTCTATCAAACGCAAAGAGCGTTTCCGTACCTACATCAAAGTGCCGGAATTGGCGGCTTTCCTGCGTGAAATCACGGATTACCGCACGGCAGAAATGATAAATCTTGATATCCCCGACAAGAACGTGCGTTTCCTTTCGGACAAACCGACCATGGAACAGGAGGCGATGATAGAACGGTTGGTACGTTTTGCCAACAGCGGTGAATGGTCGGATTTGGGCTTGGAAGCCCCTGCGCCCGAACACATGGACAAGGCAAAGATGCTGATTGCTACTAACGTGGCAAGGAAGATGGCGTTGGATATGCGTCTGTTGAGTGACCAGTTCAGCGATGACCCTGCCAACAAAGCCTCACGCTGCGCACAGACCATCTATGAGTATTATGTGAAATCAAACGCTCACCGTGGTACACAGTTCGTTTTCAGCGACCTTTCCACTTACAAGCCTAATGAGTGGAATGTTTGCCAAGACATCAAGGACAAGTTGGTTGCAATGGGTGTTCCGGCCAATGAGATACAATTCATCCAAACCGCCAAGACCGAAAAGGCAAGGAAGAAGATTTTTGAGGGCATGAACAACGGCACTATCCGTGTGCTGTTCGGTTCTACCTCCATGCTCGGCACAGGTGTGAATGCCCAACAGAGGGCAGTGGCGGTGCATCATTTGGAGGTACCCTGGAGGCCGGCCGATTTGGAGCAACGCAACGGTCGGGCGGTACGCAAAGGCAATACCGTGAAGCAGTGGGGCGGCAACGTGGTTGACATCATCATCTACGGCACGGAAAAGACCTTGGATGCCTACAAGTTCAACCTCTTGCGCAACAAGCAGCTTTTCATCAACCAAATCAACAACGGCACGATAGCCGTGCGCCGCATAGACGAGGACGGTATGGACGAGGACACAGGCATGAATTTTGCCGAGTTCGTGGCCATCCTTTCGGGCAACACCGACCTTTTGGACAAGGCGAAGCTCGACAACAAGATTATGCAGTTGGAAAAGGAACAGGCAGTTTGCAACAAGGAACGTTACCGTGCGGAACGTAAGGCGGAGAGCAACCGTCAAGAGATTGACAACTGCAAGCGCAACATCGGGCGCATGACAGAAGATTGGGAGTATTTCAACACCCGTAAGGAGGATTGCAGCATTGAGGTAAACGGCAATGCCCAACTGACAGCCGAAGAAACAGGACGAGCCTTGCATTCAATTTCAAGGAAACACCGTGGCGACTTTACGTCCGTTGGCAGTTACAATGGCTTACGGCTGTTGGTGCGCAGCGAGTACCGTCTTGACGGCAGCTTTGACCGCAACACGTTTTTCGTGGAGGGCAAGAGCGGCTTGAAATACAAGTGCGGCAAGTCCGGCTCATTGCCACCAAGTTTTGCGGCGGCTGCGGTGTTCCCACAGACCACTTTGGAAAACATACCCAAGCTAATGGAACGCCAAGCCGAGCGGCAAAAACATTTGGAGGAAGAAATCACCACCTTGCGACAAGTGATGGCACGGCGTTGGAGCAAGGAAGAAGAACTGAAACGGCTCAAACAGGAGTGTAAGGAATTGGAGGAGCGCATCAACCGCACCCTTGAAGAAGCGGAACGCCCAACCGTACCGACACCAGGCACCGAGCCAGTGGCAGTACCGGCGGCATAGCCAACTTCATATTTGACACTTTCCCCTGCTTTGTTGAGAAACACGGCAGGGGATTTTCCCATTTGCCAGAGCTTGTCTTTGTTGGCAGCCCAAGCCGACGGGAGACAAGCTGCCCTATACCTATTATATATAGCTGCCCAAAGCAATTTATACCTGCGGTTTCCGCCACTTGTATTTTCCCTGCCTTTTATATGGACTTTGCCATCTTCCTTTATACCAAGCATATCCGGTTTCCCGACCCGGAATAATCAGCGGAAGCCTGTTCTTACGCACGTCTGTCCATTGGGCAGACCCACACAAGGAGGACAGACGGACGCACGTTGTCCTTGGCAGGCACACGGGAACTTCAGCCTTGCTGAAACAACCTCGTATGCCTGTCCCCCGCCCAACAAGCGTCCTCTTTTGTCTGCCTAGCAGGGTTTGTTTGACCCACCCAAGCCGGAATACTGTTATAGTCCAGTTTTATCGACGAATCCCTTTTACAAAACGCTCCACCTTTTATACTTGTCTGATGCCATTGCGGTTTCTGCACCTGCTTCGGATTATTTTCCTGCAAAACTAACAGGCCGTGTCCAATCCTTGCAAATCCGGCAAGCCGCCACGGGTGGTTGGTGGAAATCTTCCTTTCCGCTGCACTGAAAGCGTATTTCCACCACCGGATTTGCCGGTTGTCCTTTGCCCATTGACGGGGCAGAAAAATAACCCCGATGCAGGCTTGTAAGGAAGCCGAAGACAGGGAAAGAAGTTAAACCCTCAATATTAATGGCGATGGACAAAAACATAATAGGACAGGCGAACAAAATAATGGTGTGTGTCTTATCCTAAAAAAAGTTGACTCATAAAAAGAAGAAATATGAGAAAAACTTTAAAGAAAGAGTATTTATCTTTGGCGTACCAATTACGTCAGGAGGGTATGAGTTATCGTGCAATA
>NZ_NFKD01000063.1:0-27725 GCF_002160215.1 Bacteroides sp. An19
TTTTAGCAAGTCCGGTCTGAAACCGAACAGAACTTTTAATACTAAACTTATCAAAGAACTATTTGGCATAGTGGCAGAAGCCGCTTAGCCGATATGTTGATTTTTTAACGGACTATTATTATGAAATATCGATTATTATTCCTGTTTTTCATCTGTTGGAGCGTGTCAACTGCCCTCACCTCACTCTATGCCCAAGTACGTACTGGAGCCGAACAGACCGGACTGTACCTGCACTTGCTCAGAGGGAAACATGTATCACTGGTAGTCAACCAGACTTCTCTTATCGGAAAGACGCACTTGCTCGATTCCCTGTTATCGCAAAACATACAAGTAACATCCATCTTCGCTCCCGAACACGGAATACGGGGAGAAGCAGATGCCGGAGCCATCGTCAAAGATGGAAAAGACGCACGCAGCGGCATTCCGGTTCTCTCTCTTTATGGCAAGGACAAGAAACCCCGAAACGACCAATTAAAAGATACCGATATCATCGTATTCGATATTCAGGATGTAGGTGCACGCTTCTTTACCTACATCAGTACTTTATACTATGTGATGCAAGCTTGCGCTGAAAACGGGAAAGAACTGATTGTATTGGACCGGCCGAATCCGTGCGACTATATAGACGGACCTGTATTGCAACCGAAGTTCAAGAGCTTCGTAGGGATGCTTCCCATTCCGGTATTACACGGATGTACGGTAGGAGAAATCGCCCAAATGATCAACGGCGAAGGGTGGTTGGGGAATGGCTTGCATTGCAGACTGAGAATAATCCCTGTCGCAGGCTGGCATCACGGACAACCCTATTCGCTTCCCGTCAAGCCCTCGCCTAACCTGCCCAACGATCAAGCCGTCGCACTTTATGCCTCCCTTTGTCCTTTCGAAGGTACATCGGTAAGTATAGGACGCGGTACCCCTTTCCCATTTCAAGTAATCGGGAATCCCACGCTCAAGACCTGCACATTCCGTTTTATGCCTCGCCCGTTAAAAGGTTCGGATATGAACCCGTTGCATAAAAACACCTATTGTTACGGTTCAGACCTGCGGCACACAGAAGCACCTGAAGGCTTTTCTTTAAAATACATCCTTGAAATTTACCGGCTTTACCGGAATAATCCAAAAGGCTTCTTCACCCGTCCCCATTGGTTTGACCTGCTGATGGGCACCGACAGTGTGCGGATGGACATACTGAAAGGAAAATCTGAAGCTGAAATCCGTACAGCGTGGCAACCCGCCCTCCAGCAATATAAAACCATGCGGAAAAATTATCTTCTCTATCATGATTATACTAATTGAATCCGCAAACATCCCATACGATACGCCCCTACAGCCAATTGGGTAAAGTGCGGATATGCATAAATCTTTATTGCCCATATTGCCTGTTCGCCGGAGAAATGACTACCTTTGCACCGGAAAACAGTTAAACGATGAAAGAAGCTTTACTTAAACTCCACCTGTCGGTGCTGATAGCAGGTGGTACGGGAGTGTTCGGGCGTGTGATTACGCTGAACGAAGGACTGCTGGTGTGGTACCGGCTGCTGCTTGCCACACTGATGTTTTATGCCGTGTTGTTTGTTTTAGACAAATTACGCAAGGTGCAACGGCGGGATGCGGTACGGATTGCTGCGACGGGTGTGCTGCTTGCCTTGCACTGGCTGTTCTTCTACGGCAGCATCAAGGCATCGAATGTGTCTATCGGAGTGGTCTGCCTCTCGCTGATGAGCTTCTTTACCGCCCTGTTCGACCCGCTTATCAACCGACACCGGGTATCGGCAAGCGAGGTGCTGTTCAGCCTGATAGGCGTGGCGGGCATCGTGCTGATATTCCATTTCGATACCCGTTACCGTGTGGGCATCCTGATGGGCATCCTCTCGTCGGCACTGGCTTCGCTCTTCACCATCTGCAACAAGCGAGTAGCGTCTGATTATCCGTCGGGCACTGTGCTGCTCTATGAAATGGGAGGAGGTTTCGCAGGGCTGAGCCTGCTGCTGCCCTTCTACCTGCATTTCTTTCCGGTTACGTCGCTCGTGCCTTCTGCCGCCGACTGGGGGAGCCTGCTGGCATTGGCTTCGCTCTGTACGGTATGCCTGTACATCCTGCAGATACAGGTTCTGAAGCGGATTTCGGCGTTCACGTTCAACCTGACCTACAACCTGGAGCCTATCTACAGCATCATCCTTGCCATGATTATCTTCGGCGAAGCGAAAGACCTGAACGCGAGTTTTTATGCCGGGCTGGGGATGATATTCCTGTCGGTGGTGATGCAGACCCTGCGGATAATAACAAAAGTAAAAAAACAAAAGTGTTAAAGCCAACAGGCAAAATGCCGGTTTTACAGAAGCACCGGCTTAACTCCTTTACAAATATGGAAAATCTGACACAACGCATCCGGCTATTGCTGGAAGCATTAAACGAACGAGTATTCGGCAAAGAGCATATCATAAGCCTGTCACTACTATCGGCAGTGGCAGGCGAAAGCATCTTCCTGCTCGGTCCTCCGGGAGTAGCAAAAAGTATGGTGGCGCGACGATTGAAGCTAGCATTCCGCAATGCGGGTTCATTTGATTACCTGATGTCGCGCTTCAGTACCCCCGATGAAATCTTCGGTCCGGTTTCCATCTCGAAATTGAAAGACCGCGACACGTACGAACGGATGACAGAAGGCTATTTGCCTACTGCTACCATTGCTTTTCTGGACGAAATCTGGAAGGCAGGACCAGCTATACAGAATGCCCTGCTGACCATTCTGAACGAGAAAATATATCGCAACGGCAACCATACTTTCCGGGTACCGCTGAAAGGGCTGGTGGCTGCCTCTAACGAATTGCCTGCCTCAGGACAGGGACTGGACGCCTTGTGGGACCGCTTCCTGGTGCGGATGCTGGTGACAGGCATAACCGACCAGTCTGACTTCGACCGTATGATAGCTTCGCCAGACGAAAGCGAACCTTGTGTTAATACCGCCCTGCAAATAGAAGAACAAGAATATGAGACATGGCAAGGCAAAATCGGCTCAATCAGCATCCACTATTCCATTTTCGAAGTGATACATACGCTGAAAGAAAAAATAGAAGACCACAACCACAAACTACAGAATGCCGAATCGACGGAGCAACCTCTGTATGTGTCCGACCGCAGGTGGAAAAAACTGGTGAAGCTGCTACGTACATCGGCTTTCCTGAACGGTTCGGACACCATACGCCTGACCGACTGCCTGTTGTTACGCCATTGCCTGTGGAACGAAGTATCACAGCTGGAGGAAATAAATGAGATGGTAACAGACGCCATTCGGATGAGCGCCGAAGGGTATCTGTTGAACCTGCAGGGCTTGCACAGGGAGATGGAAGCTCTGAAAGACGAGCTGTCATCGGCAGCAGCCGTGCACGAAAACCGAGATCCGGGACTGCTGTTGGTCGACTCGTATTATCACCAGATAGACAAAGTGCGGCTGGCAGGAAGATTGCTGATGTTTGCATCCGACTATCAGTCGCTCGACACCATCGGGAAACTGTTCTACCTGCACAAAGACAAGTATAAGAGCCAGTGTTTTATCTTGAAGCGCTACGACCTGTCGATGCGGAACAAGGTGCCGCAGCATAAAATCTATTCGCTGCGCAAGGGCAACCGCTCGGTCTTTATCAATGATTACGAATATCCTTTGGTGTGTGTGCCCGGTTGTGAACCGCTGCCCCCACAAGCCGCAGGGACGGACAAGGAAAAGCTGGAGGAACGCTTCTGCCAGCTGAACGACTTATTGCTACGGGTGGAAGGAGGATGCAAAGACTTTTATACACAAGAATGGGCATATGCAGACCGGCACCTGTTCCTGAACGAGCAGGAACGAGACATCATACGGGGATTGCTGGAACATCAGCAGACATCGGTAGCAGATTATCGGAACGAACTAAACGAACTGGAACATGCATATCGGGAAGAGAACACGGAATATCCGTCTGAAAGCATTGAAGGCAATCTATTTGGCTGAGCTTCGTCAGCGTTGCTCCAAACATCTGCAGGAAGCGTTGCATAAACGTATCGTGTTCCCTGCCGAACTGGAGGACGCCATATGGCAGTATTACCGCAAGACATCTCCATCGCTCCAGGAGTTTTACTCCCGCTATACGCCCGAATGGGAGATGTTCTACGATGCTGAGTCTTTGTCGCCCGGCGATTTCCTACTTTTTCTGAAGCGGATGCTCCCGGCTTTCCGTAAGCGCTATGCACTTACCGAACTGGATGTGCTGTATTACATCGGAAAACTGGAACAACCGGCCAGCACAGATGCCGGGCGGAAAAACTTACAGGAGTTTTTTCTAAACAAGTGGCACCGCCTGCTTACCGCCAAGGAATACGATTACCAGTATCATCACATCGCCTCTTTATGCAACAGTTTTGCACTGCTGAAGGCAAGTACAGGCATGAAGACCGAGACCAACCTGATAAGTTCGCGCATCCGCTGGCTATTGTACAACCATCCGGAACTATACCGGAAGGTGATGCATTACGAGAAAACAATGGAACAGAACCGGCACATACACGAACTGGTACGGGTACTGGGCAAAAGAAGCCAGGGAGAAAAGAAACGCTTCGACCCCTTATCGGGAGCACAAAAAGAGCAGTTGGTGCGTCATGCCACACAAAGCGACATCGAAGGCATTACGCTGGGCAACGACCTGAATCACCTGTTACCCATAGAGTATTGCTATTTTGCCGAAGAAACACTACGTCCCGTCTTTATGCAACGCTACACGGAAAAACGCTTGCAGATGTTCGACAGCCGTTCGCAAGAAGACCGTTCGGCGGCACAGCCGGGCAAGAGGGAAGTAAGCGGACAAGGTCCCTTTGTCATTTGCCTGGATACATCCGGATCGATGGAAGGCAAGCGGGAGCAACTTGCCAAATCGGCCGTACTCGCCATTGCCCGCCTTACCGAAAGCACACACCGCAAGTGTTACATCATCAATTTTTCGGAAGAAACCGAACATCTGCTGGTAAAAGACCTGTATACCGACTTACCTGTGCTGGTGGAATTTCTGAACCATAGTTTCGGGGGAGGCACCAGCATGGAACAGGCCGTAGACGAAGCGGTGCGAATGATAAACAGCAACGGATGGCACCGTTCGGATGTAGTGATGATTTCCGATTTCGAAATGCCCCCCATATCTGAAACACTGATGAAACAGATTTTGGGACTGAAACGTAAGGAAACGGCTTTCTATGCCCTGGTGTTCGGAACACGTCCCGAAATGGATTACCTGAACCTGTGCGACCGCTGCTGGAACATGGACATTCCGGGGTAACACGAACTGTCCTGCGCTTCGCTCACAGGAGTTAAAAGACAATAGTTCTGTTAGGATTTCCATTAGTAAAAGTATTGGTTTCTAACTCCCTGAAATAACTCCTTATGGATGAAATGCGGGCATTCATATAATGTTATAAAAACGCAAAATCCACTTTTTCTGAAAATATAAGCGCAAAAATTTTTGAGTTTCTGAGCAATCCATTATATTTGTGTAGAATTTGGCAAAAAATGACGGAAGAAGACAAAAGGCTACTGAATACGTTTGAAGGAAGATTAAGAAACCTGCTGTTCCTGTTCGAAGAACAGAAAAAGGAAATAGCTTCACTCCGGCACCTTTTGGAAGAAAAGGAAGCTGCTATCGCACGTATGGAAAGTGACCGGAAAGAACTGGAGTCAAGATATGCCAATTTGAAAATGGCCCGTATAATCAGTATCAACGATACGGAACTCAATGATACGAAGAAAAGGTTGACGAGGCTGGTGCGTGAAGTCGAAAAATGTATCGCTTTGCTGAATGAATAAGCCAAAAGGTAAACGAGTCATGAAAGACGACAAATTAAAAATACATCTGCGGATCGACAACGAACTATATCCCTTGGTCATTGACCGCGACAAGGAAGAACTATATAGGAAGGCGGCTAAGCAGATTGACTATAAACTAAACAAATATCGCAGTATGTATCCGGAGTTCAGCCTGGCCAAACACTGGGCTATGACTGCACTGGAACTCTCTTTTGAGAATGTATCCTTGAAAGACCGGAATGATACACAGCCGTATGCAGAAAAACTGAAACAGCTGGCTGATGATATAGATGAATGCATTCATCCTAAACCTGACGATTAGGAGACAGGAAAGTTTAGTATAGAACAAGGAAGATTTTACGCACAACTGGAATGCCGGAACAAACCGGCAGGAAAGTATGTGCGTTTTTTATTTATATTTTTAAACTAAATAGTAATGTTTACAACAGTAGTAATATTCACGGTTGTTGCTTTCCTGGTAGGAGGAGCAATTTCGTACGCTTTTTTCAAGTTCGGCCTGAAATCGCGGTACGATAAAATTATAAAGGAGGCCGAAACAGAAGCAGAAGTAATCAAGAAAAACAAGTTGCTGGAGGTCAAAGAAAAATTTCTGAACAAGAAAGCCGAGCTGGAAAAAGAAGTAACAGCACGCAACCAGAAAATCCAACAGGCTGAAAACAAACTGAAGCAGCGCGAAATGGTATTAAGCCAAAAGCACGAGGAACTGCAACGCAAACGGAACGAAACCGAAGCCATCCGCGAAAACCTTGATGCACAGCTGGTGGTTATCGACAAAAAGAAAGAAGAACTGGATGCCCTCCAGGCACAAGAACGTAAAAAACTGGAAGCCTTGTCGGGACTGTCTGCTGAAGAGGCTAAAGAACGTCTCGTCGAATCGCTGAAAGAAGAAGCCAAAACGGAAGCACAATCGTACATCAACGACATCATGGATGATGCCAAAATGTCGGCAAACCGCGAGGCAAAACGCATTGTCATACAAACCATCCAGCGCGTAGCAACCGAAACCGCCATTGAAAACTCTGTAACCGTATTCCATATTGAATCGGACGAGATAAAAGGACGGATTATCGGACGGGAAGGAAGAAATATCCGTGCCTTGGAAGCCGCTACGGGAGTGGAAATTGTAGTTGACGATACGCCCGAAGCCATTGTCCTTTCGGCGTTCGACCCCGTACGCCGCGAAATAGCCCGTTTGGCATTACACCAACTGGTAACCGACGGACGTATCCATCCGGCACGCATCGAAGAAGTGGTGGCTAAGGTGAAAAAGCAGGTAGAAGATGAAATTATCGAAACCGGTAAGCGGACAACCATTGACCTGGGTATCCACGGTTTGCATCCCGAACTGATCCGTATCATCGGTAAGATGAAATACCGCTCTTCGTATGGACAGAATCTGTTGCAACATGCACGTGAAACAGCCAACCTGTGTGCCATCATGGCATCCGAACTGGGACTGAACCCCAAAAAAGCCAAACGTGCCGGCCTGTTGCACGATATCGGCAAAGTGCCCGATGAAGAACCCGAACTGCCCCATGCACTGCTGGGTATGAAACTGGCTGAAAAATATAAGGAAAAACCAGACATCTGCAACGCCATCGGCGCCCACCACGATGAAGTGGAAATGACCAGCCTTCTGGCTCCTATCGTACAGGTATGCGATGCCATCTCTGGAGCACGTCCGGGAGCACGACGCGAAATTGTAGAAGCTTATATCAAACGTCTCAACGACCTGGAACAACTTGCCATGTCTTATCCGGGCGTAACCAAGACGTATGCCATCCAGGCAGGCCGAGAGCTTCGTGTCATCGTAGGCGCAGACAAGATAGACGACAAGCAGACCGAAAGCCTGTCTACCGAAATCGCCAAAAAAATACAAGACGAAATGACATATCCGGGACAAGTCAAGATTACGGTTATCCGCGAAACACGCGCCGTAAGCTTCGCGAAATAGTCATTACTGCTCTCAAAACGCCAGTAATTAGAAAGAGTTAGAAGAATTTAAAGGAGTTAGAGGGAGTTAAAAGCCAATACTTCTGTGCTATTGGCATTTAACTCCCTCTAACTCCTTTAAACAACTTCTTGTAGGCAAATGCGGAATCACCCCATTAACCCACCACTTTTTCGGCACAACGCAAACCTTCTTCATAAAGCGCGGTCAGTTTCTGGATGTCTTTATCTATCCGGTTTACTTTCACGGGCGCTTCGGGACGGATGGCTATGATACGCCCTTCATCTTCCAGCCTCTCTATCATTTCCAACTGCTCATTGTATGCCTGACACCGCCGGCTCAACGCTACACGCAAACGAGGATAGCGCGTATAGATGATACGCGGTATGCGGATATCTTTTTCCGTCTTCCGATAGCCCCGGTTCCGGGTAAGCACAACCACATTCTTGGCATATCCTTGCGAAACAGCACGCATCACCGGAATAGAATCGACAATACCTCCATCGAGCATGGGACTCCCGTCTACCCACGTTATCGGACACACATAAGGCAAGCTGCTCGATGCTTTGGCAATTGCCAGCAGGCGCCCGCGGTCGTGTTTCTCTTCCAGATAACAGGCCCTGCCGGTGACACAATTAGTGGTCACCATCTCAAAACGTGCAGGGTTACGGAAATATGCTTCGTAATCGAAAGGCAATATCGTAGCAGGAAACTTTTCATACAGCAGATGCTGGTCAAGAATGCTGTGCTGGTGCCACAGATACTTCAACCCGATGTAACGGTATTTAGCCAGCATCTCGATGTTGCTGTAACGTGCCCTGCCCGGCTGGTGCGACAAATAAGACAGACCGTTGCATGCACCAGCCGAAACGCCGACAACATAAGGAAACTCTATGCCTTTCTGCATAAAATAGTCGAGCACACCGCAGGTGAACACCCCACGCATGCCTCCTCCTTCCAATACTAAACCCATTTTTGAATAATCCATAGCCATAACCTTTCTTTTATTTGAATCCGCAAACATCCCCTACAGCCAATTGAGCAAAATGCGGATATTCATTTCTTTTATTTGCTACAAAGATACATTTTTCAGAATATAGAGAGAACTTTTCAATTTAATTTTCTACTTTTGCAATACTTACTACAAAGGTATTACCAAAAACCATAACAATATGTTCGAATCTACCGTATATAGCAAACGCCGTCAGGCGTTAAGGGACAAGGTCGGCAACGGCCTAATCCTGATATTGGGAAACAATGAGGCACCAGCCAATTATCCCGACAATACCTATAAATTCCGTCAGGACAGTTCGTTTCTTTATTTTTTCGGACATGCCCATCCGGGATATGCAGGAATACTTGATGCAGATTCCGGCGAAGATTACTTTTTCGGCGATGACGTCACGATGGACGATATCATCTGGATGGGTCTTCAACCCAGCGTAAAAGAACTGGCTGCACGAGTAGGAATAGACAAAAGTTTCCCCTTCGGTAAGCTGAAAGAGGTGATAGGCAAAGCCATCGCCCAACGTCGGAAAATTCATTTCCTGCCTCCTTACCGCTACGACAACATGCTCTTGCTGGAAGACCTGACCGGCATCCGTGCCTCACTGGTCAGACAGCACAGCTCGCTTGAACTCATCAAGGCGGTAGTAGCCTTACGTTCGGTAAAAGAACCCTGCGAAATAGAAGAAATCGACAAAGCCTGCAACATCGGTTATGAAATGCATACCGCAGCAATGAAACTTTGCAAACCGGGTGTATCCGAACAATACATCGCCGGTGTACTGGACGGCATTGCCGCATCTTACGGCAATATGGTATCTTTCGCCACAATCTTGAGCCAGAACGGACAGACCTTGCACAACCATGACCATAGCCAGATACTTCAGGCGGGCAGACTGATGCTGACCGATGCAGGAGCCGAAAGTACGACCAACTATTGCTCGGACCATACACGTACCATCCCGGTAGGAGGCAAGTTCACCAGCCGCCAGCGTGACGTGTACAGCATCGTGCTGGCTTGTCACGACCGTGCCCTGGAACTGGCACGTCCGGGTATCACCTACAAATCGGTCCATCTGGAAGTGTGCCGTGTACTGGCACAAGGGCTGAAAGACCTGGGACTGATGAAAGGCAACGTAGAGGATGCCGTAGCAGCAGGAGCACATGCCCTGTTCATGCCCCACGGACTGGGACACATGATGGGTATCGATGTACACGACATGGAAGACCTGGGACAATGTTACGTTGGTTATGACGATGAAGTACGTCCTTCCGAACAGTTCGGCCTGGCATCCTTGCGTATGGGACGACGCTTACAAGAAGGCTTCGTCATCACCGACGAACCGGGTTGCTATTTTATCCCCGACCTGATAGATAAATGGCGTGCCGACAAAATGCATACCGACTTCCTCGACTTCAATGCCATTGATAAGTATAAGGATTTCGGGGGCATCCGACTGGAAGACGATATCCTGATTATCCCCGGCGGTTCGCGCTTCACCGGTGAAAAACATATCCCCATCACCATCGAGGAAGTGGAAGAAATCATGAAGTAATTAATAATTAAATAATGAACAATTAATAATTAATGGTGAATAGCGGAAATCGAAAGCATCCGCCGTTATTAAGTATTAATTATTAACTATTAACTCTATAAATAACAATGAATAAACTTATCGCAATTTTAGCAATGGGCATCTGCTTTAGCAATGTATATGCCAAAGGTCCTAAGAAAGACAAGACAGAAGAAGAAGGATTTGTATTTACTACGGTAAAAGAAAACCCGATTACTTCCATCAAAGATCAAAACCAGTCGAGCACGTGCTGGTCGTTCTCTACCCTCGGTTTCTTCGAATCGGAACTGCTCCGGTTGGGAAAAGGAGAGTTCGACTTGTCGGAAATGTTCGTTGTACATCATACGATGGAAGACCGTGCCGTAAACTACGTGCGTTATCACGGCGATGCTTCCTTCTCGCCGGGCGGAAGTTTTGAAGATATCGTATACTGTTACGAAAACTATGGAATGGTGCCCCAAGAAGCCATGCCGGGCATCATGTACGGCGATTCACTCCCGAACCACAACGAACTGGATGCCGTAGCTTCAGGGTATGTAGATGCCATAGCCAAAGGTAAATTGAAAAAATTAAGTCCAGTCTGGAAAAACGGAGTATGTGCCATTTACGATACTTACCTGGGCAAATGTCCGGAACAATTCACCTATAAAGGCAAGACCTACACACCGCGAACCTTCGCCGATGAAGTATTGGGATTGAATATGGATGACTATGTTTCGCTGACCTCGTACACACACCATCCGTTCTACAAACAGTTCAGCATCGAAGTGCAAGACAACTGGCGCAACGCTTTGTCGTATAACCTTCCCATTGACGAACTGATGGCAGTAATGGAAAACGCCATCAACAATGGATACACATTCGCCTGGGGAGCTGATGTAAGCGAACAAGGCTTCACACGCAATGGAGTTGCCGTATGCCCCGATGTGGAAAAAGGCGCCGAACTGACAGGCTCGGATATGGCACATTGGCTGGGTTTGAGCCCTGCAGACAAACGCAAAGAGCTTACTGCCAAACCGCTTCCGGAAATCACCGTAACCCAAGAGATGCGCCAGGAAGCTTTCGACAATTGGGAAACGACCGACGACCACGGCATGGTCATCTACGGCATCGCCAAAGACCAGAACGGAAAAGAATACTTTATGGTAAAAAATTCATGGGGCACGGAAGGCAAGTACAAAGGCATCTGGTATGCATCGAAAACTTTCGTCGCTTATAAAACTATGAATATACTGGTACATAAAAAAGCAATCCCGGCAGATATAGCCAAAAAACTGGGGCTGTAAATCAATAATATAGAATATTTATAAATAATTAAACGGCTGGTTCCTGAAAATAATTCGGGAATTAGCCGTTTTTTTCTTGCTTTTTTCTTACTTTTACAAGTTGAAAGAGCAGGGCATATTTTCAAGTATTCATACCCCGCTCCTTTGAATGCAGAAAAAGAAAGAAAAAAAATATATAAATGAACTACAAATGGAACTATCAACCTCCTACACTCGAAGAACGGGAAGCAGCTAAGGCTCTGGCGAAAGAAATTGGCATCAGCCCAATTCTTTGCCGGCTGCTCTTACAAAGAGGTATTACCTCGGCTGGTGAAGCCAAACGCTTTTTCCGCCCGCAACTGAACGAACTGCACGACCCGTTTCTCATGAAAGACATGAGTCTAGCCGTGGAGCGCCTGAATAAAGCCATGGGACGGAAAGAGCGCATCATGGTGTATGGAGACTATGACGTGGACGGCACAACCGCCGTTGCACTGGTATACAAATTCCTCCAGCAGTTCTATTCGAACATCGACTATTACATCCCCGACCGTTATAACGAAGGGTATGGAGTATCGAAAAAAGGAGTGGATTATGCGTACGAAACCGGCGTAAAGCTGATTATTGTGTTGGATTGTGGCATCAAAGCGGTAGAGGAAATCGCCTATGCCAAGGAAAAAGGTATCGATTTTATCATCTGCGACCATCATGTACCCGATGATACATTGCCGGTCGCGGTTGCCATCTTGAACCCGAAACGGTTTGACTCGACTTATCCTTACGATCACTTGTCGGGTTGTGGAGTGGGCTTCAAGTTTATGCAAGCCTTTGCACTGAACAACGGGATAGAGTTTCATCAACTGACTCCTCTGTTAGACTTGGTAGCAGTAAGCATCGCATCTGATATTGTACCCATCATGGGAGAAAACCGGGTACTGGCTTATCATGGCTTACGCCAACTGAATACCAACCCCAGCGTAGGACTGAAAGCCATCATCGATGTATGCGGCTTGTCCGACAGGGAACTCAACATGAGTGACATTATCTTTAAGATAGGTCCCCGCATCAATGCGTCCGGCCGTATACAGAATGGAAAGGAAGCCGTAGACCTGCTCACGGAAAAAGATTTCCCTGCAGCATTGGAAAAAGCAAATCAGATCAACCGGTATAATGAAACACGGAAAGACCTGGATAAGAATATGACGGAAGAGGCAAACAAGATTGTCGACCATTTGGACAATTTGTCCGAACGGCGATCTATTGTCATTTACAACGAAGCCTGGCACAAAGGAGTAATCGGTATCGTTGCATCACGTCTGACGGAAATCTATTACCGACCTGCCGTTGTATTGACACGAACCGATAATCTTGCCACCGGCTCTGCACGTTCGGTATCGGGATTTGATGTATATAAAGCCATCGAATATTGCCGGGATTTGCTGGAAAACTTCGGCGGACATACATATGCCGCAGGGCTTTCGATGAAAATAGAAAACGTACCGGAGTTTACCCGGCGTTTCGAAGAGTATGTAACCGACCATATCCTACCTGAACAGACCAGTGCCACCATTGATATCGATGCCCAACTGGATTTCAGGGATATCACTCCGAAATTCTTCTTCGACTTGAAGAAGTTCAATCCTTTCGGACCTGAAAACCCGAAACCGGTATTCTCTACGCTGAACGTTTACGATTATGGCACGAGTAAAGTAGTAGGACGTGACCAGGAACATATCAAATTGGAATTGGTAGACAACAAGTCAAACAATGTGATGAACGGAATCGCATTCGGACAAAGTTCGCAGGCTCGTTATATCAAGACCAAACAATCGTTTAATATCTGCTATACCATTGAAGAAAACACTCATAAACGAGGAGACATTCAGTTACAAATAGAGGATATTAAACCGAGCAAACAGACATGACCGATTATAAAAGCATATTGAAACACTACTGGGGATATGACAATTTCCGAGGCATACAGGAAGACATTATCTCCAGTATCGGTAGTGGACGTGACACGTTAGGGCTGATGCCTACGGGCGGTGGAAAGTCCATTACCTTTCAAGTGCCTGCCCTGGCGAATCCCGGACTATGCCTGGTCATCACTCCGCTGATTGCCCTGATGAAAGACCAAGTACAAAACCTGCGAAAACACGGTATCAAGGCACAGGCAGTCTACTCGGGTATGACGCGTGAGGAGATTGTCATTGCACTGGAAAACTGCATCTTCGGTGACTATAAGTTTCTATACATTTCACCCGAACGGCTCGGCACCGAAATCTTCCAGAACAAGTTGCGCAGTATGAAAGTAAGCATGATAACAGTAGACGAATCACACTGCATTTCGCAATGGGGATATGATTTCCGTCCTGCCTACCTGAAAATAGCCGACGTGCGCAAACTCTTGCCTGATGTACCCGTACTGGCACTGACAGCTACAGCTACTCCCGAAGTGGTAAAGGACATCCAAGTACGGCTTGCCTTCCGCGAAGAAAACGTATTCCGGATGAGTTTCGAGCGCAAAAACCTTGCCTATATTGTCCGCCGCACGGAAGATAAAAGCGGTGAATTGCTACATATCCTTAACCAAGTGCAAGGTTCTGCAATCGTCTATACACGAAACCGGAAACGCACCAAAGAAATATCACTATTCCTAAACCAGCACGATATCAGTGCCACTTTCTACCATGCCGGACTAGACAACAAAACCAAAGACTTGCGACAAAAAGGCTGGCAGGCAGGTACGTATCGTGTAATGGTGGCTACCAATGCCTTCGGGATGGGCATTGATAAACCGGACGTGCGGCTGGTTATTCATATCGATTTCCCAGATTCACCGGAAGCCTATTTTCAAGAAGCCGGACGTGCGGGACGTGATGAACAAAAAGCATACGCGGTCTTACTGTATGCACAAAGTGACAAGACTATTTTGAAAAAACGGATAAGTGATACCTTTCCAGAAAAAGACTATATCCGCCAAGTATATGAACACATCAACTACTATTACCAGATGGCCATGGGTGATGGCAGAGGATGTACTTTCGCTTTCAACATCGATGAGTTCTGTCAGCGCTTCAAGCATTTTCCAGTTCGCGTAGACAGTGCCCTGAAAATACTGACCCGCGCAGGATACCTGGAATATACCGATGAACAAGACAATGCCTCCCGTCTTATTTTCACCCTGCGCCGCGATGAATTATACCGTATGGAAGAGCATAACCAGGATACAGAAAAACTGCTTCGCATTATCCTGCGCTCGTACACCGGCCTGTTCAGCGATTATGCATACATCAATGAAGAAACTTTAGCCCAAAGAAGCGGACTTTCACGCCAACAGGTATATGATACGCTCATCCTTTTGACCAAACGACATATCCTACACTATATACCGGGCAAAAAGACTCCTTATATTATATATACACGCGAGAGGCAAGACACGAACCGTATTGTATTAAACAAAGAAGTATACGAAGACCGGAAAAGAAGTTATGAAAAACGCATACAGGCAATGTTGGAATATGCCGAGAGCAACGACCAGTGCCGAAGCCGGATGCTGCTGCATTATTTCGGTGAAAATAATGAACATAATTGCGGACAATGTGACGTATGCCTTGAGAAACATACATCCGGATTAAAAAAAGGTGAATACGAAGACATTGCCTCCGATATAAAAAACTTGCTGAACAGACATCCCCACACCCCACAGGAAGTGATTCATGCCTTGTCTGTACCCGAAGAAAAAATTCTGAACGTACTGACGTACCTGCTTTCGGAAGAACGCATCAAGCAAGAGAACGGAAAACTCTATCTGATGAAAACTTGAACCATTTAACCACATAGATTGTTAATAAGTTTATAAGTCGGGAAGCCCTTTAAGAACGCTCAAACTCAAAAACCCAAAAACTTAAAAACTTAAAAACTCAAAAACTTAAAAACTCAAAAACCATGAAAACACCATCCATCATTTCAATCTTAGCCTTCGCCGGCATGCTCAACGTATCGCTCCCGGCAAATGCCTGTACAGGAATCACCCTAACCAGCCAAGACAGTACCACCATCGTAGCCCGTACCATCGAATGGGGAGGCAGCGACCTGAACAGCCAGTATATCATTGTACCACGAGGCTATACAATGCATTCGCTTACTCCCGATGGAAACAAAGGCATGACATTTACTGCACGTTATGGTTATGTAGGGCTTGCAGTAGAACAAAAAGACTTCATTGCCGAAGGTATCAATGAAGCCGGCTTATCTGCCGGACTATTTTATTTTCCCAATTATGGAGAATACGAAACTTACAACCCTGCCCAAAAAGATACCAGCATAGCCGACCTGCAACTGGTTGCTTGGATATTGGGCGAATGTGCTACACTGGAAGAAGTGACAGAAAAAGTAAACGAAGCACACATCATCAGTATCGACCCGCGTGCTTCTACCGTTCATTGGCGGTTTACCGATGTCAGCGGACGACAAATTGTACTGGAACTCGTTCAAGGAAAAGCCCGGTTTTACGAAAACGACCTAGGCGTACTGACCAATTCACCCGGATTCGAATGGCACCTGACCAACCTTAATAACTACGTGAACCTCTATCCCGGTTCAGCTCCTTCCCAATCATTGGGCGATACGCGACTGGCTTCTTTCGGGGCAGGAAGCGGATTCCTCGGTATCCCAGGTGATGTGACTCCTCCTTCACGTTTCGTAAGAGCTGCATTCTATCAAGCCACGGCACCCAAACAGGAAAACGCACTAAAAACGGTTCTCCAGTCATTCCAGATATTGAACAATTTCGACATTCCCGTAGGCATTGAATTTACCGGAGGAAAAATCCCCGCCGACATTCCCAGTGCTACCCAATGGACTTCGGCTACAGACATGAAACACCGTATTATTTATTACCGTACGATGTACAACAGCGGGATACGTAGTATCCGACTCAAAGATATTGATTTTTCAAAAGTCGCCTATCAAGCCGTCCCACTGGATGAAGTAAAACAACAACCTGTTCGAATCCTACAAATCAAATGAAACCTTGTGGGATGCAAGAGGATTAAAAATACTCATATCAGGCATACATACAATGTAATTATCTGATACTGAATATGGGATTATCTTCTCCGCTAGAGAAGATAATCCTCTTCAATCTAAGAAACTGTTTTGAATTGATTCAAGAATAATGTTATAAGCATCTTCAGCTCTCAAATCAGTCGGTCAATTGGAAAAATGTTATATCTTTAAAGGTACCAAACAATAAAGTTATGACACAGTATCCAACCGACCTGACTGAAAAACAGTGGCAAGTTATAAAAAATATTTTAGAGCCGCAAGCGAGGAACCGAAAATATGATTTGCGTGAGATATGGAATGCCATCCTTTATATCAACAAGACCGGCTGCCAGTGGCGTATGCTTCCTTCTGACTTCGCCCCTTGGCAAACCGTCTATTACTACTTCCGCAAGTGGAAGCTTGAAGGTGTGTTTGAAGAGGTGATGGATGCCTTGCACTCCCTTATCCGTAAACAGGCGGGACGGGAGGAAAGTCCCAGTCTTGGCATCATGGATTCCAGAAGCGTAAAGACCTCCCATCATGTTGATTCTGACCGTGGTATAGACGGGAACAAGAAAATCAAGGGGCGGAAAGAGCACATCATAGTCGATACGTTCGGCCTTCCGTTAGCCGTCGCAATCCATGAAGCCAACCTGCATGACAGCAAGGGCGCCCCACAAACCATAGAAAAACTCGCTTATAAATTTCCGCGCTTGGTTAAAATATTGGCGGACGGAGGCTATAGGGGAGATTTGGCTGATTGGGTCAAGAAGAAATTCGGATGGATATTGGAGGTCGTACTCAGACCGGACGAATGTCCATCCAAATTTCAGGTACTGCCCAAACGCTGGATTGTGGAACGCTCTTTCTCATGGCTGGAAAACTTCAGAAGGCTGACCATCGATTATGAATTCCTTGCTGAAACTGCGGAAGCTATGGTACAGATTGCATTCATACAAATCATGCTTAACAAATTTATCGAATGAAATCAAAACAGCTTCTGAATCTCTATCGAAAATAATCTTTTGTTTCCTGATACACAAAATCATTTTCTTCAAAAAGACAATTAATAATCCACTCACAGCTATAAGTTTTATATTCCATGGGCTGGAACGTACATTCCACGCCGTGGAACGTATATTCCAGCCCATGGAATGTACGTTCCGCCAGCCGGAATATAAAACTTAGATGCCTGCAAAGAGAATATCACCCAGCTGCAAAGCCAAATGTACCGAGACTTTTCATGGAAATAAGTATGCCAACGGACGCTGGAATGCAGACTCTGCATCATTTTCGTGCAGTTTTCGAGGAATTCTGCATTTTTTTCATGCAAAAACCGTATCTTTGTTTTCTAAACCACACGATTATGGAACAACTATATGAGTTTTTCAACCGGAAACTAAAACATACGCCTACCGAGTTCTTTCGTTACCAGTACAACCAAATCAAATGGAACGGACGTGCTTTCGGGATTGTCGGACCGCGGGGAGTGGGCAAGTCTACGATGCTTTTGCAGTATATTAAATTCAATCTCAATCCGGCAGATACACTCTATGTATCTGCTGACCATCTGTATTTTGCCGAACATAAGCTTGTGGAACTGGCGGACCGTTTTGTGAAAATGGGAGGGAAACATTTGTTTATTGACGAGATTCATAAGTATGAAGGTTGGTCGAGAGAGCTTAAGCAGATTTACGATAGTTACGATGACTTGCAACTGGTTATCTCCGGTTCGTCTATCCTTGATATATACAAAGGGCTTGCCGACCTAAGCCGAAGGATGCCTATTTACACCATGCAGGGGCTTTCATTCCGCGAATACCTGCATTTGTTCCATCAGATAGAAACCCCCGTTTATAGCCTCAACGAAATATTGGCGCACAAAGCCGTGCTTCCTGTTGAGCATCCGCTGCCTCTTTTCAAAGATTATCTGCGCAGAGGCTATTACCCTTTCGCCAAAGATGAAGAATATGAAATGGAACTGATGCAGGTCATCAATCAAACGATGGAAGTGGACATTCCGCAACACATACAGGCCAACATTGCCTTAGGGAGAAAACTGAAAAGCCTCTTGATGGTAATAGCTAAAAGTGTGCCTTTCAAGCCCGTCATGCAAAAATTGGCGGAAGCTACGGGAATTAGCCGGAACGACATTCCGAATTACTTGATTTACATGGAAAAGGCAGGCATGATAGCCCAACTTCATGATACAACAGGCGGACTGCGAGGATTGGGAAAAGTGGAAAAGCTTTATCTTGACAACTCCAACCTGATTTACACATTAGCGCCCGAACATGCGGAAATCGGCAATGTAAGGGAAACTTTCTTCATGAACCAGACAAGGGTGCTAAACAATGTGACCAGTTCCAGCGTCTCCGACTTCGAAATAGACGGCAAAGTATTTGAAATCGGAGAACGCAAAAAAGGGCAAAAACAAATAGAAAGCGTACAAGAAGGGTATATCGTAAAGGACGACATCGAGAACGGCTACGCCAACATCGTCCCACTATGGGCGTTCGGACTGAACTATTAGCCTTCTCTCCGCTCGTCTATCACTTCCACATCCGTTATCCCCGCCTCTTTCTTTTGGCGGTAGCGGATGATGCGGAAGAGGTCGGTCAAGCCGTAAACGATAGAAGACACGCCCAGAACGATGAAAGGCACTTTTGCCGCTTCGAAAGGATTCACCAGAATCAGGATGCCTGCCAGCAGGAGCAAGACCGGAATCACATAAAAGATGCCTGGGACACTACCTGCGAGCTTGCGTGCCGAAATGAAACCCATCAGCTGGCTGACGCCTCCGAACACCAGCAACGCGCCCAGCACATACATCAGAATACTGACAAAAAAGCCCGGCATTACAATCAACCATATCCCCAACAAGGCACTGCCCAGTGCTACAACAGGAAAAACATTGCCACGTGAAGAAAAATAAGCCAATATCCCGTACAAACCCGGAAGCAAAAACAATACCCCTACCGTTATTACCAAATAAATCACTGCTGCCTCGGGCCACACTACCAGCAGAATACCCATTATCAGGGCACACAGGCTGCTCACTACTGAATAACCGAATAGTTTCATAATTTTCTCCTTATTATATATGTACTACGAAGATAGTTGTTTTTTCTTGTTTATACAAATAAACTTCTATAGATATAGAACAAAAAAAATTCCATTTTGTTTGCATCTTCAAAAATTATCGCTATATTTGCTCCCGAATTAAACAGAAACATAACAAAAAACTCATGAACTCAGTAATGACAAATACATATCGTTGGTGGCGTTACTTACTACTCCCAAAGTCGTAAGCTAACCCAGTCCGTGTGTATCTGTCTGTTCTCATAACCAACAATCATTTATCAAGGCATACAAAAAAGGCTGTCGTTCTTACGACAGCCTTTTTTGTTTTTATCCCCATTGGCAATAACTTAAACAATCAAAATATGAATAGCAAAAAGTATCAAGTAGACTCAAACGGGTATTATGGAAATTTCGGCGGAGCATACATCCCCGAAATTCTTCACCGGTGCGTGACCGAACTGAAAGACGCATACCTACGGGTATTGGATAGCGATGATTTCAAGCAAGAGTTCGCCCAATTGTTGCGCGACTACGTGGGACGTCCCTCTCCCCTGTATCTTGCCAACCGGCTTTCGGAGAAATACGGATGCAAGATTTACCTGAAGCGGGAGGACCTGAACCATACAGGCGCACACAAGATAAACAACGCCATCGGGCAAGTGCTGCTGGCACGGCGAATGGGAAAGAAACGCATCATCGCCGAAACCGGAGCCGGACAGCACGGAGTAGCGACCGCTACGGTCTGCGCACTGATGAACATGGAATGCGTGGTGTATATGGGCGAAACCGACGTGGCACGCCAGCACATCAACGTGGAAAAAATGAAGATGCTGGGAGCCGAAGTGCGCCCGGTCACCTCGGGAAACAAAACCCTGAAGGATGCCACCAATGAAGCCATACGCGACTGGTGCTGCCACCCCGAAGACACATACTACGTGATAGGTTCTACCGTAGGGCCTCATCCTTACCCCGACATGGTGGCACGCCTGCAATCGGTCATCAGCGAAGAAATCAAAAAACAACTGATGGAACACGAGGGACGCGATTATCCCGACTATCTGATAGCGTGCGTGGGCGGAGGAAGCAACGCCGCCGGTACCGTCTATCATTACCTGAACAACGACAAGGTAAAAATCGTACTCGCCGAAGCAGGCGGAAAGGGCATCCATTCGGGATACTCTGCCGCCACCATCCAACTGGGACGGCTGGGCATCATACACGGAGCGAAAACCCTCGTGATGCAAGACGAAGACGGACAAATCCTGGAACCCTACTCGGTATCGGCAGGGCTGGACTATCCGGGTATCGGTCCCCTGCACGCCAACCTTGCCACACAACACCGTGCCACGGTGCTCGCCATCAACGATGACGAAGCCATCCGTGCCGCCTACGAACTGACCCGTCTGGAAGGCATCATCCCCGCACTGGAATCGGCACACGCATTGGGCGCACTGGAGAAGGTCAGTTTCCGCCCCGAAGACATCGTGGTGCTCACCGTATCGGGACGAGGGGACAAGGACATGGAAACGTATTTGAATAATGTGCAAATGTGCAAATATGAAAATGTGCTAATGTGAGAATGTGCTAATGTGAGAATGTGCTAATGTGAGAATGTGCATTGTTTATTAGCACATTGCCACATTGCCCATTAGCACATTGCCACATTGCCCATTAGCACATTGCCACATTGCCCATTAGCACATTGCCACATTGCCCATTAGCACATTGCTACATTGCCCATTAGCACATTGCCACATTGCCTATTAGCACATTGCCACATTGTTTATTAGCACATTAAACTATTAACTATTAATTATTAACTAAAAAAATGACCTACCATTACCATACCAATCATAAAGTGCTGCTGGGCGACCTGCATACACCGGTCAGCACCTACCTGAAGGTGCGCGACCTCTTTCCGCAAAGCGCCTTGATGGAAAGCTCCGACTATCACGGAAGCGAAAACAACCGTTCGTTCATCGGGCTGAACCCGATAGCCAGCATCAGCGTAAGCCACGATGTAGCTACCGCTATCTATCCCGACCACTCGCGCGAAGAAACTCCTATCAGCGAAGCATGTACGGTGGAGGATGTGATGAACCGCTTCCTTGCCCGCTTCCGGGTAGAAGGAGAATATGCCGACTATTGCGGCGTGTATGGATATACCTCGTTCAACGCCGTGCGCTATTTCGAACCTGTGGAGGTGAAAGACAGCACCGAAGCCAAGAACGATGCACCCGACATCCTCTACATCCTGTATAAGTACATCATCGTATTCAACGATTTCAAGAGCGAAATGGTACTCATCGAGATGAACGACGGAAGCGAGCCGAGCCACATTGGCGAGATAGAACGTGCCATCCACGACCGTAATTATACCACCTACGGTTTCCACCCCATAGGGGAAACCACCAGTACCCTGACCGATGAAGCGCACAAGGCAAACATCCGCAAGGGAATCGCCCATTGCCTGCGGGGCGATGTGTTCCAAATCGTACTCTCACGCCGTTTCATCCAGCATTTCCAGGGAGACGACTTCAAGCTCTACCGCGCCCTGCGCAGCATCAATCCCTCGCCTTACCTGTTCTACTTCGACTTCGGAGGATTCCGCATCTTCGGTTCTTCGCCCGAGACCCATTGCAGGATAGAAGACGGGCAAGCCACCATCGACCCAATTGCCGGCACCACCCGAAGGAGCGGAAACAAGGAAACCGACCGAAAGCTGACCGAAGCCCTGCTTGCCGACCCGAAAGAGAACGCCGAACACGTGATGCTGGTAGACCTGGCACGCAACGACCTAAGCCGGAACTGCACGGGCACGCACGTAGCTTTCTACAAAGAACCGCAATATTATAGCCACGTTATCCACCTCGTGAGCCGGGTAAGCGGCACGCTGAACGCCGACGCCAATCCCATCCGCACGTTCTTCGACACCTTTCCGGCAGGTACATTGAGCGGTGCCCCCAAAGTACGTGCCATGCAACTCATCAGCGAGATAGAGCCACACAACCGCGGTGCATACGGAGGCTGCATCGGCTTCATCGGGCTGAACGGAACCCTGAACCAAGCCATCACCATCCGCACCTTCGTAAGCCGCAACCACGAACTTTGGTTCCAGGCAGGCGGAGGCATCACCGCCCTGAGCAACGAAGAAAACGAACTGCAAGAAGTGAACAACAAACTAGGAGCCTTGAAAAAAGCCATCCTGATTGCTGAGAGTTTATAAGTTCTTTAGTTTTTAAGTTTTTGAGTTTTTGAGTTTGTAAGTTATTATCTTACACCAACTCAAGAACTAAAAAACTTAAGAACTAAAAAACTCAAGCAAGAACTTAAAAACTTAAAAACTCAAAAACTTAAGAACTCAAAAAATGAAAACCGTTATTATAGACAACTACGACTCGTTCACCTACAACCTGAGCCAGATACTGCAAGAATTGGGAGCCGAAGTGACCGTGCTCCGCAACGACAAATTCCTATTGGAAGACTTGGAAGCATACGACAAGATAGTCCTCTCGCCCGGACCGGGCATCCCCGAAGAAGCCGGATTATTGCTTGACGTAATCCGTTCCTATGCCGGAAAGAAGCCTATACTGGGCATCTGCCTGGGCGAACAGGCGATCGGCGAAGTGTTCGGCGGAAAACTGGTAAACCTTTCCAGCGTATTCCATGGCATACAAAGCCCGGTAGACCTCATCGCCGACGATTACCTCTTTCAAGGATTGCCTCGTGAGATTCCCGTAGGGCGTTATCACTCGTGGGTAGTCGACAAGGACACCTTGCCTTCCTGCCTCGAAACACTCGCCCTAAGCAAAGAGGGATACATCATGGCATTGCGCCACCGCGAATATGACATCCGAGGCATCCAGTTCCATCCCGAATCGGTGCTGACCCCCGACGGGAAACGCATCATGCAAAACTGGCTGGAGCACTAAGCGTCACAGAACATATTGTGAAACTCAGATTAACGCAGATTTCCGCAGATTAAAATTTATTTCTACGGATATGCCCTATAATAAAAATTCAATCCGCGTTAATCTGCGATAATCTGCGTTTCAAGAACTATAAACCTCACTCAATATGAAAGCAATACTTACAAGACTATTTGCCCACGAAGAGCTTTCGCACGACGAAGCATACGGACTGATGAAAGGCATCACACAAGGCAAATACAACGATACACAGATAGCCGCCCTGCTCACCGTATTCCAAATGAGGGGCATCAAAGTAGACGAACTTGCCGGCTTCCGCCAGGCATTGCTTGAAACACGCATCCCCGTCGATTTCTCCGACTACAGCCCCATCGACATCGTGGGGACAGGAGGAGACGGCAAGAACACCTTCAATATCTCCACTTGCGCCTGCTTCGTGGTGGCAGGAGCAGGCTACGCCGTAGCCAAGCACGGCAATTATGGCGCCACTTCGGTGAGCGGAGCCAGCAACGTAATGGAACAACACGGCGTGCGGTTCACTACCGACTCCGACCGGTTGCGCCGCTCCATTGAGACCTGCCACATGGCATACCTCCATGCCCCCCTCTTCAATCCGGCAATGAAACACGTGGCAGGCGTGCGCAAGGCGTTGCAGGTGCGCACCCTGTTCAACTTGTTGGGACCGCTCATCAATCCCTGCCAGCCGGCATACCAGCTATTGGGAGTGGCAGACCTCGCCCAGATGCGTCTCTACACCAACACGCTCCAGCAGCTGGGTATCGGTTTCGCCGTAGTGAACAACCTTGACGGATACGATGAAATCTCGCTCACTGACGAGTTCAAGGTGATGACCAACCGCTACGAGACCATTTACCGCCCGGCAGACTTAGGTTTCTCGCTTGCCCGCCAGGAAGAACTTTCGGGAGGGAAAAGCCCGCAGGAAGCCGCCCGGATATTCGACGACGTGCTCTGCAACCGTGCCACGAAAGCGCAGACCGAATGTGTGCTCATCAACGCTTCGTTCGCCATTCAGGCACGCGAGCCCGGCAAGCCGATAGAAGAATGTGTGGCACTGGCACGCCAGTCGTTGGAAAGCGGAAAGGCATGGAGCACCTTCTGCAAGTTCGTAGAGATAAACAATTAAATCAGGTACCAGGTGAATAGGTACTAGGCAACTAGGTTCTAAATAGTTTTGCCAGTACAAACCAAACTATCTAAAAACCTAGTCCCCTAGTACCTAACACCTAGTCAACTAAAAAATTATGAGCAAAGACATTTTAGAAGAAATCATCGCGCACAAGCGCATCGAGATAGCCGGACAAGAGAAAGTGGTATCTGCCGCCTTCCTTGAAAAACAACTGGGCGAACCTGTTCCGGCACGCAGCCTTAAACAGGCACTTATGGCATCGCCTACCGGCATTATCGCCGAGTTCAAACGCCGTTCGCCTTCGAAGGGCTGGATTCATCAGGACGCCGATGCCGGCAAAATACCTGCCGCATACCAGCAGGCAGGAGCCGCCGCACTCTCCATCCTGACCGATGAGGCATACTTCGGCGGAACCTTGAAGGACATCCGTACGGCATGTCCTACGACCAGCCTGCCCATCCTGCGCAAAGACTTTATCATCAGCCGATACCAGTTATTGCAGGCAAAAGCAGTACAGGCGGACGCCGTCCTCTTGATAGCCTCTGCCCTTACCCCCCAAGCGTGCCTCACGCTGGCAAAAGAAGCACACACGCTGGGACTGGAAACCTTGCTGGAAATCCATACCGAAGCAGAGCTGGATTACTTGAACGAATACATCGACGTAGTGGGCGTCAACAACCGACACCTGGGCACCTTCCACACCGATGCGTCCCATTCGCTCCGGCTTGCCGAGGCATTGCCCCGAGGCATAGTAAAAATCTCTGAAAGCGGCATTTCCAGCCCCGATACCCTCCTTCAGTTGCGCAAGGCAGGATTCGACGGCTTCCTCATCGGCGAAACCTTCATGAAGACCGACGAACCGGGAGAAGCATTAAGCCGGTTTATTGCAGATTTACTCACCACAGATTACACAGATTAAAATAATTAATTATAACCCATTCACCACAGTGACAATTTTATTAAAAATGAATTCCGCACACATCCGCTGTAGGGGCGTATCGCATACGCCCGAATGCACCAACTAACCCACAAAGACGTTATCAGGGCGTATGCAATACGCCCCTACAAACAAATTGGACAAAATACGGACGTTCATTTCACTAAATCTGTGTAATCTGTGGTGCCCAAACAACAAACGACATGATAATCAAAGTATGCGGCATGCGCGAGCCCGAAAACATCCGCGCCATAGAAAATACCGGAGCCGACTGGATAGGGTTCATCTGCTACGAACGCTCGCCCCGCTTCGTGGCGGACACACCCGCCTATCTGCCCCGCCACGCCAAACGCGTCGGCGTATTCGTCAACGCCGGCTTCGACACCATAACCGCACGTGCCGAAGCCCTGCGCCTCGACTACGTGCAACTGCATGGCACCGAAAGCCCTGAGCTGTGTCTCGAACTGCGGTGCCACGGGTTCCACCTCATCAAGGCGTTCGCACCTCGCACGCCTGCCGACCTGGAGCAGACCATTCCTTACCTTCCCTTGTGCGACTACCTGCTGTTTGACGCCCCGAGTGCCGGACACGGAGGCTCAGGCAAGGCGTTCGACTGGTCCTTGCTTCGCTTCTATCTCGGCGACGTGCCGTTTCTGCTGAGCGGAGGCATCTGCCCCGAAAGCCTCGAAGCATTGCGGCGTTTCCATCATCCCCAGTGGGCAGGCATCGACCTGAACAGCGGCTTCGAAACCACTCCCGCCGTAAAGGATGCCGGAAAGCTGAAGGCATTTATAGAGAGAATAAACAATGTATCAATGAACAATGTATCAATGAACAATGTGACAATGAGAGAATGAATTAGCACATTGACACATTATCACATTGACACATTAGCACATTATTAATTAGCACATTATTAATTAGCACATTATTAATTAGCACATTATTAATTATTAACCACCATGAACCGTATCAACCAACTATTCGAACAAAAGAAACACGACATCCTCTCCATCTATTTCTGTGCAGGATGTCCCACACCCGACAACACCGCCGATGTCATCCGCACCCTCGAAGCACAAGGTGTGGATATGATAGAAATCGGCATCCCTTTCAGCGACCCGATGGCAGACGGACCCGTCATCCAAGACGCCGCCACCCGTGCCCTGCGTGGCGGAATGACCCTACGCCGCCTTTTCGCCCAATTGGAAGGCATCCGCCGCAACGTACGCATCCCCCTCATCCTGATGGGCTACCTCAACCCCATCATGCAATACGGATTCGAGAACTTTTGCCAAAGCTGCCAGGCATGCGGCATAGACGGAATGATTATCCCCGACCTTCCCTTCAAAGACTACATGGAAGAATACCGTCCCATAACCGAACGCTATGACCTGCGCATCATTATGCTGATTACCCCCGAAACCAGCGAAGAACGCATCCTCGAAATCGACCGCCATACCGAAGGGTTTATCTATATGGTATCTTCTGCCGCCATCACCGGCGCGCAACGCGACTTCAACGAGCAGAAGCAGGCATACTTCCGCCGCATCAAGGCGATGAACCTGCGCAACCCACGGATGATAGGCTTCGGCATCTCAAACCGCCAGACCTACGAAGCCGCCTCTGCCCACGCCGCCGGATGCATCATCGGAAGCAAGTTCGTCACCCTGCTCAATGAAGAACAAGGCGATGCCCTGAAAGCGGTTACAAGGCTCAAAGAGGCGATTTTCAAATGAATATCCTCAAAATGCCAGCAGATAAAAGAAGCTAGAGGGAGTTAGTTAGAAGCCAATAGCACAAAAGTATTGGCTTCTAACTAAGAAGCTGTTTTGAATTTATCGTGCGATGATTTGGGATGAGTTTTTGTGGCATTTCCGCTTCTGTGATGAGGAAGATAGCGGGCTATCTGACGAAGAACAGGAGCGGAAAGGACCAA
>NZ_NFKD01000064.1:0-27012 GCF_002160215.1 Bacteroides sp. An19
TTCTTTCAGATTCCAACTCGCGATGGACACCCTTGCTTTGGGCTGTATGATTCCCGCTATTAGGGCTCATTAGGGACTTGCACCCGTTAGCTAATACTCATGCCGAGCATACATCAAAAGCGGAGAACAACTTTTACAAGCTGACCTCCGCTCACTATATCAGAATCCTCTCTTTTTAGAGATAAATCTCAACGCATTATCTGAAGTTATTCGGTTGATGCCACTTGCCATCATCATCCATGGTATCGGCTACATCCCACCAAACCCTTGTACCTTGAGTGTACTGAGTCGGCTTCAACGGGTTGCGCGATTCACTGTCCGGATATTGTACACGCTTAATCAACTTCGTGTTTGGAACTTCACCGTTCGAACCGTTACCGCCCTGTACAACCAATGCATAACGCGGATAATCAGTACGGCGCAATTCAGCCCAACCTTCGTTTCCATTCGGGAATACGGCAATCCACTTTTGAGTAATAATCTGTTCCAACTGCTCTTCTTGCGAACCGCCATCGAAAGCAGCCAACCCTTGCAAGTTGTTGATGTAATCGCTGTAGTCGGCTTCCGCAATGCCGTAGTAGTCCATTGAAGCACGGATACCGTCCAGATAATAATCCTTAGCGGATTCGGTCAGAGACGAACCTGTCCAGCCACGCAAAGCGGCTTCAGCTTTCAGGAACAAGCTTTCAGAATAGCCGAACCAAACAATTTCACGAGCCAAGTTCCACCAAATCTTCGGATTCATGGCATCCGACTGCAGATTGCAACGGTTGGGTGAATAGTTTACCGTTTGTGAACTACCCAAAACAGTTGCACCATTACGTATACCACAGAAATCTGCATCAGACTCTTCGGGTACAGCTTGATTCAAATTCGCATATGCTGAAGGACGGAACCAAAGGATGTTACAACGCGGATCAAGATAACAGTTATCTTCACTAGCGTTGAACATTGTTTCGTCTACCCCACCTGCCGTATACAGATTAGCCGGCGCTTTTTGTTCAAATCCCGGAGTTGCAGTTGTAACACCCGGTTTCAAAGCCTGATTCTTATAAGCCCATTCCATTTCTTTCGGCAGCACTACGTTGGCACCCCACGAGAAGAGCAAACCGTAAATATTTTCATTACCGCCGGTAATGTATTGGCGTTTCGGAATCAGTTTCATGTTATCATCCTGGCTTGCCATCAAGCCTGACGGGTCGTTAAGAGCAGCCTCGCCTTGTTGCTTAGCTAAACTCGGATTGACGTTGGAGATACGCAACGCCAAACGCAAACGCAAGGTATTGGCAAAACGAATCCAGCTTTCCACATCACCGCCATAGCATAAATCATCTTCTCCAAAGCTAAATTGCTGAGCCGTAGGAAGAGTCGGATTATGCAAGTTGGTAATAGCCTGATCCAAAATATCGAAAATCATGCCATATACTTCTTCCTGTGAGGTATATTCTACGTTTTCTTCCGGCGGAAGCATACCTTTTACATAATACTTGATAGGAATATCGCCGTAGGTATCCGTCTGCGCCGACAGCAGGAAAGCGTAATAGATACGAGTGATATAGAATGCATTCTGATAATAGTCTCTATCACAGAACCAGAATGTCTTAATCAACTGGCTGTATTCGCTCACCGTACGGTCATCGTAGAAGTGTCTCCAACGTGCACCCGACCATCCGTCATTATACGAATACGTAGGAGCACTAGGAGGTGTGAACGAGTTATTACCCCAATAACCGGCATAGACATCGTGGGTCAAATTCGTGGTTATCTGATAATCGTTATACATTCCTTCGTAAACCAGATTGGAGAATGTTGCGCCTGCCGAACCTTCAGTGGCACGCAAGCTTTGCAACGCATTATCCGACACTTCGTAATCGATATCAATGCCATCGCCCGTACCGCCAATGACGCTCGGGTCATAAACCGGCTGATAGGGATTGGTATTCATTTCTTCAAAGTCATGACACCCGGCTAAAAGTGCCAACAGGGAGCACATCGCCACTGACTTATATGTATTGAATTTCATAAGTTACTATTTTTATGTAAGATTAAAAACCTAAACTAACTGACAAACCGAAGGTACGAGAGTACGGCAGAGCCGCATAGTCGATTGCCTGCGAGAACATTGAGGTATCGTAACCACCTTCAGGGCTGGTGCCCGGTGTATGTTTCATCAGGTAACACAAGTTACGAGCCACGAACGAAACGTTCAACGAAGTCAACGGAGTCTTTTGCAACAGTTTCGACGGGAACGAATAACCGATAGACAATTCTTTCAACTTAATGAACGAAGCGTCATACAAGAAATCTTCCGGCAACAAATTGCCATAATAGTCAGAAGCTCTAATAGCGGTGTTATTTGTAGTACCGTCTTCTTTTACACCTGGGAATACCATCATGTAGTTGTTATTCTCACCACGGTTTTCCGTACGTTTTGCCAAACCGTTACCAGTAGCTACCATTTCTGAATAAGAGAAGATGTCACCACCAAACTTCATATCGAACATAGCCGAAAGCGTAATGCCTTTGTAAGTGAAAGTTGGAGATACAGACATTGTCAGTTTGGGCTGGATGTTACCAATCGGGTTAGCAACACGTTCAGCTTCATCAGTAATGGTCATCGGAAGTCCGTTCGCACCGATAATGATGTTGCCATTTTCATCACGCTGATAAAGCGTACTAGCATAGATATCACCCAATTTACCACCTTCGGTTGCACCTACCTGAATCGGGAAATTAGTATCACCTTCGAAGAACATGTATCTTACACCTTGATCGGGTGCCAATTCTTCAACTGTAGAAACGTTGTGAGCCATGTTCAAGTTCAAATCAAACGTAAAGTCTTTGGTGTCTACAATGGTAGAATAAATCATCAATTCCACACCTTGGTTCGAAATCAAACCGGCATTCACCCATTGACCACCCGACCAGGGAGCTGCAGCAGGCACTTTCATAATCTGGTTCTTTGTCTTCATATAATAATAAGTGAAGTCAAAGCCTAACCGATTATCAAAGAAACGCATATCCAAACCAGCCTCGTAAGATGTTGCAATTTCCGGCTTCAACTGGTCGTTCATCTTCACATTGTCACGGGTCGGAGTCAGGATACCGTTATCAAATGAATAAGAATACGTATTGTACAACTGATAAGGGCTTGTATCCTTACCTACCTGAGCTGCAGACAAACGCAACTTGGCAAAAGTCAACCAACTGGGCAATTCTTTATCCAAGGAACGTACAAAATCTGAAATCACGAAACTCAAGTTAGCAGACGGATAGAAGAAAGAGTTGTTCTGTTGGGGCAACGTAGATGACCAGTCGTTACGGGCAGTCAAGTCCAAAGCCAAATATTCTTTCCATGCCAACTGTGCCGATCCGAATACGGAGTTTGTAGCACGTTCGTAACCGGTTTCACCTGCCGTACGGAGCAAGTTGGCAGCATTAAACATCCAGTTGCCTTTAATCAGCATATTACCTACACCGGCATTCAGAGCCTCATACTTCTGATACATGAAGTTGGCACCCAAGTTCACACCCAAACGGAAATTATCGGTAATTTGCTTGTCTGCCATCAACATAAATTCAGCATTCGATTCAAAGAAGTTTTCTTCCCGGCGATCCATTGCATCGTTCGTTATCATTGCCATCGAACTTTCACCATTGATACCGTCACCACCATTGGTTTCTTCGATACGGGTACGATAGTAATCGAAAGCGTATTTAGCAGAGAAATGCAGCCAATCGGTAAAATTGATTTTCGCATTGTAGTAACCGAAAGCACGCCAACGTTCGTCTTCATTACGACGTTGGTTCAATACATAATACGGGTTACGGATGCCTGCAGTCGGTCCGTACCAGTTAACATGTACATGATTGTCATCGGAATACTGGCGCAAGTCATCCAAACGTACATTGTGTGGAATACCCATCAACTGATTGATAGCACCATACGTACCATACATCGGACGATCGTTAGCTTTCGTACGCGACAAAGAAATCTTAGCGTCCATCGACAGGTATTTATTCAATTCCGTACCTGCGTTCAAGTCTACATTAATACGTTGCAGTTTCTCGTTCGGGAACATACCGTCATTATCCGATGCGCCGAATGATGCGCGATAATGTGAAGTTTCCGTACCGTTTTGGATAGATACGTTGTGTGTCTGAGAGAAGCCTGTCTCGAAATAATCTTTCAGCTTGTTTCCGTATTTAGAATAAGCGTAGGTCTGACCGTTCCACGCTTCCTTCATTGAACCATCCAATACGGGTCCCCAGCTACTAGAAGCTCCTGTCGTATACTCGGCTCCCCCATTTTCTCCTATCAGACCTTGTCCATAACGTTCCTGCATATCCAATGTCTCAGCAACCTTTGTCCACGTAAAGTTACCACTATAACGGATACCGAAACCGTCTTTCTTCGAACCTTTCTTGGTCGTTACCAAGATAACACCGTTACCGGCACGGCTACCGTAAAGGGCTGCAGCATTCGGACCTTTCAATACCGAGATACTTTCGATATCATCCGGATTGATATCCAACGAAGCACCGCCACGGTCTACACCACCATAGAACGATGCATCCGAATTACTGTTATCACTGAACGGCACACCGTCCACAATCCACAGCGGCTGGTTGTTGTCGCTCAACGAAGAGTTACCACGGATGGTAATCTTGGTAGAACCGCCCAAACCGGTAGCAGAAGTGTTCATCGACAGACCGGCAACTTTACCTTGCAAAGCACTGGTTACCGACGGGTCACCCGTACGGTTCAGTTCATCACTCTTCAGTTCCTGAACGGCGTAACCCAACATCTTCTTTTCACGCTTGATACCCAAAGCGGTAACAACCACTTCGTCCAACATTTCAGAGTCTTCTTCCATAGTCAGGTTGATGGTAGTCTTTCCGGCCTCTACCGTCATTTCTACCGTTTTATAACCGATGTAAGAGAACTGCAAGACAGAACCTACGGGAACATTTACTGTAAAGTTACCATCCCAGTCGGTAATGTTTCCGTTAGTCGTTCCTTTCTGTACAACCGACACACCAATCAACGCTTCACCTGTTGCGTCAACAACACGTCCAGTGATTTGTTGCTGTTGTTCTTCCTGCGCTGCATTCACAGCAGTAGGTGCTGTTGTAGAAGTAGATTCTTTCGACAAATAAATCACATTGTCATCTACTACATAACTGATACCCTTCCCTGCCAATGCCTGATCAAGAACTTCTTCCACGCTGGAGCCGTTTGCCTTTACCGACTCGATCGGTGTATCGGCCAATTCGTCATCGTAAAAGAATTGATACTGGGACTGAGACTGAATCTGCTGAATCATAGTCCCCAACTGAGTATTGGTCAATGCAATATTTAATTGCGCAGACACTACCTGTGTAGGAACAGCAAATAGTGCCGAAACCAATAATGCCCGAACGAGTTTCTTCGAGCTCATGCACGAATGTTTGCTTCTCATACTTGCATTTCTAAGGTTAAACATTAATATTAAGTTGATTATCTCTTTCTCTTTTATCTTTAAGCTATTTGGCAAAACTTATAATAATAACAACTATCTTTTATAAAACACTTAGGCAGAAAATGAATTTTTTTAATTTTCACGAACAAATAATGAACAACCGAAGCCTATGCGTCGCACACAAGCTCCGGTCTTTTCACTTTATTTATCTATTAAACAACAGGTAGAGAGTATTTCAGTACATCCTTATTAGAAACTGCCTGGATTTTCCACAAAACGTTTTTCTTGACTTGATGTGTCCGTTCCGTGTGTGCTTTGAGATGAATCCAAAATAGTTTCTGAAAATTTCAATCACTGATTTCCATCAGACGGAGCGACAAACTTAACCGCTTCCATCGATGTACGTGCATAGACATTGCCTGTCCATTCTACAGTAAGCCCATTCCATAATACTTTTGCAACTTGGTTAAATTCGCGGATATATGTACGGCTGGACTTCAGGTCGTAAAAAGCAAAGTATCCGTATTTTCCGTCCTTCACCTTATTCAAATATGCCTCATTCACCGAAACCGGTATCATTTTCCCCTTATTGTCCAATCCACTTAACGTAATGGCATAAGGTGCCTCGATAGCATTATTGATATCCTGTTGCCGGTATTCGTCAAACGCACCATAAGCTCCATATACAGCATAGTCGATCAACTCTTCCACGTTCGCCCCTGCCGGCTGGTCATCATCCGTATACCAATAGATACCAAAGGTACTTTCACCTTTTGGCAATACTTCCCGGCAGGCTTCCATCAGCCGGGTATAATTGGCACTTGTACATTCTGTTGCCGAACTTACCACGCCAGGCCCAGACACGGCACTTCCTTTGAACTTATTTTCAGCGTATGATGAATACTCATCATCAAAATCAAATCCATCAAAGCCGTAAATATCAGCGTACATCTTCAGTTCTTTCGCAAAAACTTTCGCACCTTCAGCACTCAAGCTGCGCATTCCAGCATCATCGTGGTTACCCAAAATAGACAAATGGACCCTAATCCCTTTCTTCTGTAACGGACGAATGATTTCATCGGCATGTTCCAAGACAAAAGCCACCTGGTCATTGCAATGGATATATGGCATACCTTCCTCATTCAGGTTGATATTCGCTGCAAAGACGCTTACAATATCAAAAAAAGGCTTTCCGTCCGACAAGGTATATTCACCTGCATTCAGCGGACTGTCATTGTTCACCTCGATATAACACAAATTCTTGATTGTCTTTTCATATACAGGAGCGTCCAATGCCGCTACCTGGTAAACAAACGCGCCATTATTCTCCGAAACAGAACCTCCTTGGTCGGCAACTGCTGTAATGGCAACCGCATTGCCTTTTCCGCCTGCCGGCACATTGACAGCCACATAGTCTGACCGGAGCTGTCCTGCCGGAATAGTCACGGCACCTTCGGTTGCCAACGATACCCCTTCATAAGCCATGTAATTTGTCCCGTTCGCCTTATTGTAAGCTTCTAAAGCCTCGTTATCTACCGCAAAAGTCACCCGTGTATCCACATTCGCAACCGTATCCAATTCGAAATACACATATCCGGCAGCCGCCTTACCATTGCGGACAGTCAATGTAGTCCCCATCTTAGCTCCAGCTGCCGACCGGACACTGCCCACGGCATCCTTTGTATTCATATTACAAGACTGCAAAGACAACACAACAAACGCCCATAACACGAACGTTTGGAACAGATTCAAGCATTTATCAGATTTTTTGTTTTCCATACCTGCTTTTTTAAGGTTACACATTCAATTTCTATTTATTTTGTTTGTCAAGTTTATCCAACAAATGGATAAAATCATATATATAACAAGTCTGCAAAGTGAAACACTTACCCTCCTCCACACTTTTTCGTTACTTTATGTGAAGCCTCCTTGCCCTTACGCGTGCGCGAATATTTATTTAAAAGATATTGAATATCCGCAAACATCCCATGTAGGGGCGTATCGCATACGCCCTGAAGACATCCACGTGGATTAGTTGACGTATTCAGGCGTATGCGATACGCCCCTACAAGACAATTGGGTGAAATGCGGATATTCAAATAAAAGATTCTGTGTCCCCTGTGGTGAGAAAATGCACAATTTCATACCGCGCAAAGTATACTATCATGCGCGGTATAAATGGTTGTTATTTTTCTTCGTCTATCAACGCAGATAACTTCGTCTGATGTAAGATTAATAATCTTCCGCTTGTAAGATTAATAATCTTGCAGCCTGAAGATTAATAATCTTACAGCGGATGGACCTATATACGTTTGCCGATGCACCTATATCCGCTGGCTTCCGCAACCGGTTGCATCTCGCTATGATTCTATCCGGAAAGTGGTAACCGGTCAGCATGGGTCGAATGCTTACGAAATTTCATCAGGAAATCAGAAGCGCAAGCCTTTCAACCGTTCACGGAGCACTTTCAAGGCTTTGTACATGTGCGCTTCTACTGTACGCAAGGAAATGCCCATTACATCGGCAATATCTTTGTTTTTCATATCGTGCAGGTAACTGAGCTTGAATACTTCCCGACACTTGTCAGGAAGCTCATCAATGGCACGGTGAAGTTCCGAACGCAACTCACGATTCTCTATCCGGCTGATAACATCCGTATGGTCGGGCTGGTAGTAATCCAGCTTTTTCTGATAAAACTCCACTGCATCCGCGTTGTAGTTTTCCGCCACAGCCTTATGTTTCAGAAGATTAATAGCTTTGGTATAGACCGAACGATACAAGAATGACTGGAACTGTTCGCCTATCTCTACGGTATCCTGCCGCCGCCAGACTTCGACAAACACATCCTGAACAATATCTTCGGCATCATCCTCCCCCACCAGACGAGTTGCATAAAACAACAGACCTGCATAATAACGTCGAAATAATGCCTTATATGTTACTTCAAATTCTTCCTTCATAACCCGGATACCAAATTAAGCACAATGCAAATGTAACTAATTGAAAGAAATGAACAAACTAAATAAGTGTTTTTCTTTAATCACTTGTTTTAATTATCAGACGCAGCCATACAAAGGCACAATGAAATCCGCCCACAATCCGGACGTTTTTTCTTTGTATCCTTTGTGTTTTGCGCCTGACACCACAAATCCAAATTCTAATTTCAAACAACTAATATTATGAGACTGAGAACCGTCCCTATTTATGCCTTAGCACTCACACTTGCAGCGTGTACCACAACCCCACAACCTTCTACGGAAGACTATACCCAATATGTAAACCCATTTATCGGAACCGACTTTACAGGCAACACTTATCCCGGAGCACAAGTGCCTTTCGGCATGGTGCAGTTAAGTCCCGACAATGGTTTGCCCGGATGGGACCGCATCGCCGGTTATTTTTATCCGGACAGCACCATAGCCGGATTCAGCCACACCCATCTTTCGGGCACAGGTGCAGGCGACCTGTACGATATATCGTTCCTGCCTGTCACCCTTCCTTACAATGAAGCAGAAGCTCCGTTGGGTATCCACTCAAAATTCTCACACCAGAACGAGAGCGCATACGCCGGCTACTATCAGGTAAAGCTGGACGACTACAACATCAACGTAGAACTGACCGCCACCGAGCGTTGCGGTATCCAACGTTATACATTCCCGAAAGCAGAGTCTGCCATCATCCTTAATCTGGCTAAATCCATGAATTGGGATGCAACACAGGAGACACACATCGAAGCTGTCGACTCGGTCACCATCCGTGGATACCGTTACTCAATCGGCTGGGCACGCAACCAGAAAGTTTATTTCTGCACCCGCTTTTCCCGCCCGTTTACCCACATGACAATCGATACCATCAACGTGCTTAGAGAAGATAAAAACTATGACACCGGACTCCGCGCCCGCTTTGACTATCCTACACAAGCAGGCGAACAGATTACCTTGGTCACTGCACTCTCAGGAGTAAGTATGGAAGGAGCCGAAAAAAACCTGCAAGCTGAAGCTCCCGACAATGACTTTGACGCCTTCCTGGCAAAAGCAAAGGAAGCATGGAACCGTGAACTGGGAAAAATCAAAATAGAGACAGACGATTCTGACACACGGACTGTATTCTACACCGCATTTTATCACAGCATGTTAGCCCCCACTATCTACAGTGATGTAGACGGAGCTTATTACGGACCTGACGGAAAGTTCCACCAAACAGACGGCTGGACAAATTACAGCACATTCTCTTTGTGGGATACCTACCGTGCGGCTCATCCGCTGTTCACAATTACCCAACCCGAACGCACCAATGACATGGTAAAATCGCTCCTTGCTTTCGGCGAACAAAACGGACGTCTGCCCGTATGGAACTTCTACGGAAGTGAAACCGACATGATGATCGGGTATCATGCGGTACCGGTCATCGTAGATGCCTACTTAAAAGGAATAGGAAACTTCGATGCTGAAAAAGCTTTGGCTTCGTGCGTAGCTACTGCCAACCTGGACGAATACCGCGGCATCGGTATCTACAAACAGAAAGGATACATCCCTTACGACATGCACGACCCATACAATAATGACGGATGGTCGCTCTCGAAAACTTTGGAATATGCTTTCGATGACTATTGCATCGCCAAAATGGCAGAAAAGATGGGCAAAAACGATATAGCCAAAGAGTTTTATACCCGTTCGCAAAACTACCGGAACGTGTACAACCCGGCAACATCTTTCATGCAACCACGCAACATGAAAGGTGAATTCATTGCCGGTTTTGATGCCGAAGATTATACCCCCAACATCTGCGAAAGCAACGGATGGCAATATTTCTGGTCTGTACAACATGATATTGAAGGACTGATAGACCTGACGGGAGGCAAAGAACGTTTTGCTCAAAAGCTGGACAGTATGTTCACCTATCACCCGACCGATACGACCGAGCTTCCCATCTTCAGCACCGGCATGATAGGGCAATATGCTCAGGGCAATGAACCCAGCCACCATGTAGCTTACCTGTACAATGCAGCAGGCGAACCGTGGAAAACCCAACAATATGCAAGCCAAATCATGCATACACTGTACACCAATACGCCAGCCGGCCTGTGCGGCAATGAAGACTGCGGACAAATGTCGGCATGGTATGTATTCAGTGCCATGGGATTCTATCCGGTAAACCCCATTTCACAAACCTATGAAATCGGAAGTCCGGTATTCCCGCGCCTGTCCATTTCTTTACCGAACGGAAAAACATTTACTGTCATAGCCCACAATGCCAGTCCTGAGAATTGCTACATCCAGTCAATCAAACTCAACGGGAAGCCTTACGACAAGAGTTATATCACACATAGCCAGATACTGGAAGGAGTTACGCTGGAAATGGAAATGGGCAATCAGCCGGGCAAGAAATGGTATTAATTCCACAGTTATCCGACAGGGAGTTAAAGGAAACTCTGAATAAAGATGAACAGTTTTTCAATGGCACACAGGCAGCGCAGACAAGCGCCGTTTGTGTGCCATTAAAGCATGATGCATATCAATCCTGCATTTTATTTGCCTTTTGTGTAAGTGTTTTTCCATCTTTAGTTGTTTTAAAGTCAAGATAAGGTTATCAAGGTATAGAAAATAGGTAAAAAGAAATGAGAGTGAATTATGAAACAATAATGCGCTTTTTCCGTGACGAATGCACGCCCGAAGAAAAACGGGCTGTAATGAAATGGGTCAATCAGTCGAAAGAACACGAAACCCTGTTTTTCAAGTGGGAAGAACTTTTCTACTTGGGACAAGAAGATGCAATACCCGACGAGACAACGCTGCGACAAGCAGAAAAGAAACTGGAAGGACGCATCGGAGAAGAACGGTCCACAATCCCGTTCTTCAGAAAAGGGATGAGATATGCAGCAGCCATTGCCGCATGTGTAGCCATAGCCGGACTGACAGTATGGTTTACACTAGGAAGACAAGAAGAACATCTGGTCACCGTTTCTACCGGAAGTGGAGAAACGCTGGCATTGGTCTTACCTGACAACAGCAAAGTATGGCTGAATGAAAATTCGACTTTGAAATATCCCGAAAAATTCGATGGGGAAAAGCGAGAGCTCCGGTTGAATGGAGAAGCATATTTCGAAGTAACCAAAAACAAGCACAAACCGTTTAAAGTGCTCAGTAAAAACATGAGCGTGCAAGTATTGGGTACCAAGTTCAACTTCAGGAGCCAAGATGAAGGGAAAAATGCAGAAGCATCGCTGATAGAAGGTGAAGTAAAAGTAGAAGGAAACCACAACGAAGGTGCAATCACTTTATCACCGGGGCAGAAAGTAGAACTGAACCTGGTGACACGACAGATGAAAGTGTCGCAAACCGATGCCATAGTAGATGCCGTTTGGCACAACAATCTGATTCCATTGGATCAGGCAAACATGTTCCGCATAGCCGACATCTTGGAAAAGCTATATGGAGTGGATATCATTCTTTCGCCCGATATAGACCGGACAGCGACTTATTCGGGTGTGTTGAAAAAGAAAGACACGATAGACGATGTTTTGAAAATCTTGCAGAATACCATCCATATCAATTACAAGATAAACCAAGGAACGGTATTCATTTCATCGGAAGAATAAAGGCAACCAGTTGAAGAGGTTTCAAACAAAAGGAAAAACAGAACGACCTGCAACTGGAAAACGATGCAGGCATATAACAATATAATAATATAATAAGGTGTATTAACTTAATTCAAACTTATAATCATATTATGAAAACAAAGCTTTCGGTGATAGCTTACTGCGCAGGAGCAGTCTTCATGTTGGCAGCGTGTGCCCCAAATGCCACAACGCCCGACTATACAGCGTATGTCAACCCTTTTATCGGTACAGGAGGACACGGACACACGTTTCCCGGACCGGTAGTACCTAATGGCATGATTCAACCCAGCCCTGATACCCGTATCGACGGATGGGATGCCTGTTCAGGATATTATTACGAAGATTCTACCCTGAACGGATTCTCGCACACCCATGTCAGCGGAACCGGATGTGCCGATTACGGCGATTTCCTGCTGATGCCTACCGTAGGCGAACAACAATACAACCCGCAAGATTATGTCAGTCAAACCTTGCCATACGCCTCTCCTTTCAGTCACGAAAACGAAACGGCTGAACCGGGATATTATTCGGTATTCCTTGACCGCTACGGAGTAAAGGCTGAACTGACCGCTACCCCGCGTGCAGCACTGCACCGCTATACGTTCCCTGCATCTGAAAATGCCGGGTTCATACTTGACATGGATTATTCCATCCAATACCAGACCAACCTGGACATGCAAGTAGACGTCGTCAGCGATACGGAAATCAAAGGCAGCAAACTGACCAAATACTGGGCATTCGACCAACAGGCCAGCTTTTATGCCAAGTTCTCCAAGCCCTTTACTTACACCATTGTGCGTGACACACTGACCGATGCCAAAGGCCGGACACAACCACGATGCAAAGTCCTGCTGAAATTCAAGACTGAAAAAGACGAACCTGTCATGGTAAAAGTGGGTATCTCTGCCGTTGATACGGAAGGGGCAAAAAAGAACCTGGAAGCTGAAATCCCAGCCTGGGACTTCGACAAAGTACGCAACGATGCACGCCAGGCATGGAATGCCTACCTATCAAAGATAGACATCACCACCTCTAATGCGACCAACAAAAACATATTCTATACAGCCATGTACCACACGGCCATCAGCCCGAATCTCTTTACAGACGTAGACGGGCGTTACTTGGGAATGGACCGCGAGATACACCAAGGTGACGTGAACAAACCGGTATACACTGTATTTTCGTTATGGGACACATTCCGTGCACTTCACCCGTTACTTTCTATCATTGACCCCAAGTTGAACAACGACTTTATCCGCTCGTTGATTTTGAAAAGCCAAGAAGGTGGCGTATTCCCGATGTGGGACCTGGCATCCAACTACACAGGGACAATGATTGGGTATCATGCAGCATCGCTCATAGCCGATGCCTATACCAAGGGGAATGCTGATTTTGACCTTCAGGAAGCCTACAAGGCATGCTTACGGACAGCTGAATACGACACAACAGGCATTAAATGCCCGCCTGAAGTATTGCCTTTCCTGATGCCGATGGCAAAATATTATAAAAACACTCTTGGCTATATTCCGTGTGACCGTGAGAACGAGTCGGTAGCAAAAGCATTGGAATATGCTTACGACGATTATTGTATCTCTATTCTGGCAGAAGCCGTGGGCGATTATCAAAACCAACAAAAGTATGCCAAGTTGGCAAAAGCCTATACACATTATTTCGATCCGTCTACCCGTTTCATGCGCGGTCTGGACTCGAAAGGAAACTGGCGCAGTCCGTTTAATCCAAAGGCTTCAAATCACCGGAACGATGATTACTGCGAAGGCAACGCATGGCAATGGCTGTGGTTCGTACCACAAGATATAGAAGGTTTCGTAGAGCTGATGGGAGGCAAAGAAGCATTTGTCGGCAAACTGGATTCACTGTTCAATGCCGATTCGACCATCGAAGGTGAATTAGTATCGGCCGATATCAGTGGCCTTATCGGACAATATGCACAAGGAAACGAACCGAGTCACCACGTAATTCATCTCTACAATTATGTAAACCGTCCGTGGCAGACCCAAGAACTGATAGACCGTGTCTTGAAAGAACAATATCGCAACGCTCCGGATGGCCTGTCAGGCAATGAAGACTGCGGGCAGATGTCGGCATGGTACATCTTGAATTCTCTTGGATTCTACCAAGTATGTCCAGGCAAGCCTGTATATTCTATCGGCCGGCCGATATTCGATAAGGCTGTCATCAACCTGCCTGATAAAAAAGCCTTTACAATCATCACAAAAAACAATTCGGCAGACAACAAATATATCGAGAGCGCAACATTAAACGGTCAACCGTTGAACGTACCGTTCCTGAACCATAAAGACATTGCTGCCGGAGGTACGTTGGAAATCGTCATGACCAGCCAACCTACCCAATGGGGAATTTAAGAACCGATGTGCCAGCATTTAATTTGCCAATGTGCTAATTTACAAAGGGAAAGAATTAATTCTTTATTCAACCAGTAATTAGCACATTCGCAAATTGGCTGCATGAGCACCTATTCACATTTAACACATTAGCAAATAAAAAAACACGACCATGAAAAAACAATCCTTACTAATCACCTTGTTTGTCTGTCTGTTCACCATAGGACAAGCTAAAAATTATGTCGACTATGTAAGTCCACTGGTAGGTACACAATCCACGTTCGAACTCTCCACCGGAAATACCTATCCCGCCATTGCACGTCCTTGGGGAATGAACTTTTGGACTCCTCAAACCGGAAAAATGGGAGACGGATGGCAATATACTTACACAGCTACCAAAATACGCGGTTTCAAACAGACACACCAACCCAGTCCGTGGATAAACGACTATGGACAATTTTCCATCATGCCGATGGTCAATGCCCCGATATTCGATGAAGAAAAACGTGCAAGTTGGTTCGCACACAAAGGAGAAACCGCCAAAGCCCATTATTACAAGGTATATCTGGCAGACTATGACATCGTGACGGAAATGACCCCGACCGAACGTGCCGTGATGTTCCGCTTCACCTTCCCCGAAAACAATCACTCATACATCGCAATTGATGCTTTCGACAAAGGTTCATACGTAAAAATTGACAAGGCCAACAACCGTATCCTCGGATATTCAACCCGAAACAGCGGCGGTGTACCTGCCAATTTCAAGAACTATTTTGTTATCGAGTTCGACAAACCGTTCACTTATCAGGCAACCGTAGCCGACAGCATTCTGAACGAGAACAGTACTGAACAACAAGCCGATCATGCAGGTGCCATTATTGGCTTCAGCACCCATAAAGGAGAAATTGTGCATGCACGCATCGCATCGTCTTTCATCAGCTACGAACAGGCTATGCAGAATCTGAAAGAATTGGGAAATGATTCTTTCGATGAATTGGTACAGAAAGGACAAGATGCCTGGAACAATGTATTGGGACGCATCGAAGTGGAAGGTGGCAATTTGGACCAATACCGTACTTTCTATTCTTGCTTATACCGTTCACTTCTGTTCCCCCGCAAGTTTTATGAAATCAATCCACAGGGACAAATCGTACACTATAGCCCGTATAACGGCGAAGTTTTGCCAGGATACATGTATACCGACACAGGTTTCTGGGATACATTCCGTTGCCTTTTCCCACTGTTGAACCTGATGTATCCTTCAGTGAACAGAGAAATTCAAGAAGGGCTCATCAATACTTACAAGGAAAGTGGATTCTTCCCCGAATGGGCAAGCCCCGGGCACCGCGGTTGCATGGTAGGAAATAATTCGGCATCAGTACTGGCAGATGCTTACCTGAAAGGTGTGAGAGTGGAAGATGTGGAAACTCTCTACCAAGGTATCCTCTATGGAACTGAGCACGTGCATCCCGAAGTTTCCTCTACCGGACGTCAGGGATATCAATATTACAACAAACTGGGTTACGTTCCTTACGATGTGAACATCAACGAAAACGCAGCCCGTACTTTGGAATATGCATACGACGACTGGTGCATTTATCAGCTAGCCAAGGCTCTTGACCGTCCTAAAAAAGAAATCAAACTTTTTGCAGAACGTGCCATGAACTACAAAAACCTGTTCGACCCTGAAAGCAAACTGATGCGCGGGAAAAATGAAGACGGTACTTTCCAATCGCCTTTCTCACCACTGAAATGGGGAGATGCTTTCACCGAAGGCAACAGCTGGCATTACTCATGGTCTGTATTCCATGACCCACAAGGACTTATCAACCTGATGGGAGGCGATGACGTGTTCATCACAATGATGGATTCGGTATTTGCCGTACCACCTATTTATGATGACAGCTATTACGGATTCCCCATTCACGAAATCCGTGAAATGACGGTCATGAATATGGGTAATTACGCACATGGCAACCAACCTGTGCAACATATGATATACTTGTACAATTACGCCAAACAGCCATGGAAAGCTCAATACTGGCTGCGACAAGTAATGGACCGCATGTATACTCCTACTCCAGACGGCTATTGTGGTGACGAAGACAACGGACAAACCTCTGCATGGTATGTATTTACAGCACTGGGATTCTACCCCGTATGTCCAGGAACCGACCAATACGTAATGGGAGCACCCTTGTTCAAAAAAGCGACCTTACATTTCGAAAACGGCAACACATTTGTCATCAATGCTCCTGAGAACAGCAAAGAAAACTTCTACATCAAAGCCATGACTGTAAACGGGCAAAACTATACCAAGAACTATGTCACGCATTCGACTTTGCAAAACGGAGGAAACATTGACATTACAATGAGCAATACTCCCAATAAGCAAAGAGGCATTGCAGCAGAAGATGCTCCTTACTCGTTCAGCAACGAAACGAAGAAATAATGTAACCGTGTCATGAAAGAAGACAAACAAATACATACAGCACACCAGAGAAGTCCCATCACGTGGGTACCTACCGCTTACTTCGCCATGGGACTTCCCTTTGTGGTGCTCAATATGGTAACAGTACTTATGTTCAAAGGATTGGGTGTAGAAGATAAGTTGATTACATTCTGGACCTCACTCATCCTGTTGCCTTGGACATTAAAACCTCTATGGAGTCCCTTTCTGGAACTGTTCAAGACGAAAAAATTCTTTGTGGTCGCCACTCAGTTGATTACCGGTATCACCTTCGGACTGGTGGCATTCTCGCTGAACTTGCCTCATTTCTTCAGCATCGCCATTGCCCTGCTGGCTGTTATCGCTTTCAGCGGTGCTACACATGATATTGCATGCGACGGGGTTTATATGAGCGAACTTACCCCTTCCGAACAGGCTAAATACATAGGCTGGCAAGGAGCATTTTATAACATTGCCAAAATTGTGGCCACCGGTGGACTGGTGTATCTTGCCGGATATGCCATCGAGCGTTATGGAGGCATCGGAAACGCTGACCAAGCAACTATGCTGACAGCCAACCAGAAAGCATGGATGCTGATTATGGCGATTCTATGTGCAACAATGGTATTGCTGGGCATTTACCATATATTTATGCTTCCTAAAGGCAAGCAACGAGATACAAACGAAAAACGGACAGCCGGAGATGTGATGAAAGAGTTGGTAGCTGTTCTTGCCGATTTCTTCCGCAAGAGCCACATCGTGTATTACCTCTGTTTCATCATCTTATACCGCTTTGCCGAAGGATTCGTAATGAAAATCGTACCGCTATTCCTCAAGGCAGACCGTGCTACTGGAGGTTTGGGACTAAGTGAAAAGGAAATCGGACTATACTATGGTGCATACGGAGCCGCAGCGTTTGTGTTAGGTTCATTGTTGGCAGGCTATTATATATCTTCACGAGGACTGAAGAAAACCTTATTTACACTGTGTTGTATCTTCAATCTCCCCTTTGTCGTGTATGCCCTGTTATCGATTTTCCAACCCGAAAGCGGATGGATTATCTGTAGCGGCATCGTGTTTGAATACTTCGGCTATGGATTCGGATTCGTAGGGTTGACACTTTTTATGATGCAACAAGTGGCACCCGGGAAACACCAAATGGCACATTACGCTTTCGCATCGGGTATCATGAACCTGGGAGTCATGTTACCAGGTATGCTGAGCGGATGGGTTTGCGAAACCTTGGGTGAATGGTTCAACAAACCGGGAGGATACGAACCCTTCTTCATTTTCGTGTTGATAGCCACCATCCCTGCTTTCCTGATTACGTATTTTGTTCCGTTCAAGTATGCACCGGACGGCTCTTTACTGAAAGGTGAAAAAGAATAATAAACAAAATAATCCCTAAAAAGAGTAATTATCAATTATCAATTAAAAGAAGACTTATGGTAGAGAAATTTCAAATGCCGTGGGAAGAACGACCGGCAGATTGCAAAGATGTGATGTGGAGATACTCGCAGAATCCCATTATCGGACGCTATGACATACCTACATCGAACAGCATTTTCAACAGTGCCGTAGTGCCTTTCGGCGACGGCTTTGCCGGAGTTTTCCGCTGCGACAACAAGGCTGTACAAATGAACATCTTTGCCGGATTCAGCAAGGACGGAATCCACTGGGACATCCAGCATGAACCAATCCAGTTCAAAGCAGGGAATACAGAAATGATTGAATCTGATTATAAATACGACCCGCGGGTAACATGGATAGAAGACCGTTACTGGATTACCTGGTGTAACGGATATCATGGACCAACCATCGGCATCGGCTATACGTTCGATTTCAAAGAATTTTATCAATGCGAGAATGCCTTCCTGCCGTTCAACCGGAACGGTGTGCTATTCCCGCAAAAAATAAACGGCAAGTATGCTATGCTAAGCCGTCCCAGTGACAATGGGCACACACCTTTTGGTGATATCTATATCAGTTACAGCCCCGATATGAAATACTGGGGAGAGCATCGTTGCGTAATGAAAGCAACTCCGTTCGAAGACAGTGCCTGGCAATGTACCAAAATAGGTGCAGGCTCGGTTCCCTTCCTCACCGAAGCGGGATGGCTGTTGTTTTATCACGGGGTCATCACCACGTGTAACGGATTCCGGTATTCGATGGGAGCAGCTATCCTCGATAAAGAAAATCCGGAAAAAGTGTTATACCGTACCCAACCATACTTGCTGGCACCCGCAGCTTCCTACGAAATGCAAGGTGACGTACCCAACGTGGTATTTCCCTGTGCCGCACTGCAAGATGGCAAACGGGTAGCCATATATTATGGGGCTGCCGATACCGTGGTAGGCATGGCTTTTGGATACATTGATGAAATCATCGCATTTGTCAAGAGCCATTCTATCGTTTAAGAGACGCGTTCTACACAGAGACACAAGGGCACAGAGCATATTCTACCAACAGCTCCCGGCCTCTGTGTCTCTGTATTCATTAAAAAACAAACCTAAAACCTAAGTCACCATGAAACATTTTCTTACTTGCCTGGCAAGCCTGTTTCTATTAAGCCCGCTTATGGGGCAAGAGCCTGCCGACTATGTAAATCCGTTTATCGGCACCACCAATTTCGGCACTTGTAACCCCGGTGCCATCTGCCCTAACGGCATGATGTCGGTTGTTCCTTTTAACGTCATGGGGTCATCCGACAATACTTACGACAAAGATGCCCGATGGTGGTCTACTCCCTACGAATACACCAACAGCTTCTTCACCGGCTTCGCGCACGTCAACCTGAGCGGCGTGGGATGTCCCGAATTAGGTTCGCTCCTACTGATGCCTACCACTGGCAAATTGGATGTAGACTACCACAACTATGGCAGTAAATATGAAAAAGAGAATGCCACGCCGGGATATTATACCATTTCACTGACCAAATACAATATTCAGGCAGAAGCTACCGCTACGCCACGCACCGGACTTACACGTTTCACGTTCCCGAAAGGCGAAAGCCACATCCTGTTAAACTTGGGCGAAGGACTGACCAACGAATCCGGAGCCTATATGCGGAGAGTCAACGACCGGGAAGTGGAAGGCATGAAAGTGTTGGGTACGTTCTGCTACAACCCACAAGCAGTTTTCCCCATCTATTTCGTCATGCGTATCAGCCAGGCACCTAAAGCGACAGGCTACTGGAAAAAACAACGCCCGATGCAAGGAGTTGAAGCAGAATGGGACCCCGACCAAGGCAAATACAAACTGTATACCAAGTACAATAAAGACATAGCAGGAGACGACATCGGCGCATGGTTCACTTTCGATACGGAAGAAGGCGAACAGATAGAAGTGGCCATGGGCGTATCGTTTGTCAGCATTGAGAATGCACGCGAGAACCTGGAGAAGGAACAGCACGGACAACACTTCGACGCTATACACAACGAAGCGCGTACCCGCTGGAACGAAGACTTAGGGCGAATCAAGGTAGAAGGCGGCACCCAAGACCAGAAAACCGTATTCTATACCGCACTTTATCATGCACTGATTCATCCCAACCTGCTGCAAGACGTAAACGGAGAATATCCGCAAATGGAAGGCGACAAAATCCTCACCACGAAAGGAAACCGCTACACCGTATTCTCATTGTGGGATACTTACCGCAACCTGCACCAACTGATGACACTGGTCTATCCCGAACGCCAGATGGATATGGTACGCACCATGGTTGACATGTACAAGGAACACGGCTGGCTACCCAAATGGGAACTTTATGGAAGAGAGACCCTGACCATGGAAGGCGACCCTGCCATCCCCGTATTGGTAGACACCTGGATGAAAGGTTTGCGTGATTTCGACATCGAACTTGCCTACGAAGCCATGCGCAAGGGAGCCGACACACCGGGAAAAGACAACCTGCTCCGCCCGGACAACGATGACTATATGAAATTGGGATACGTTCCTTTACGCGAACAGTTCGACAACTCCGTATCACACGCACTGGAATATTACATCGCCGACTATTCACTTGCCACCTTGGCAAAAGCCTTGGGAAAGAAAGACGATGCCAAACTGTTCTACGCCCGCTCAATGGGATACAAACATTATTATTGCAAGGAGTTCGACACATTCCGTCCACTCTTGCCTGATGGTACCTTCTATTCACCCTTCGACCCCAAACTGGGTGCCAATTTCGAGCCTAATCCAGGCTTTCACGAAGGCAGTGCATGGAATTATACGTTTTATGTGCCTCACGATGTAATGGGATTAGCCAAACTGATGGGAGGAAAGAAAAAATTCGTCGACAAACTGCAAATGGTATTCGATGAAGGGCTATACGACCCTGCCAACGAACCGGACATCGCTTATCCATACCTGTTCAGTTACTTCAAGGGAGAAGAACGGCGCACACAGCTTTTGGTAAAAGAACTGCTTGCCAAATACTTCACCACCAAACCCGACGGTCTGCCGGGAAACGAAGATACAGGAACCATGTCGGCATGGGCTATTTTCAGTATGATGGGATTTTACCCCGACTGTCCTGGCGTACCCGAATATACGCTGACCACACCTACGTTTGACAAAATCACCATTAAACTTGACCCCAAGTATTACGGACGTGACCAACTGGTCATCGAGCGCATAAACGAATCGGGAGATTCCGGATGGGGCTTCATCGACTACATCCGCATGGGAGACAAAAAATGCGGATACCGCATCAACCACAATGATCTGATTAATGCCGGAACGTTAACTTTCAAGGTGGAGCCAGCTGTACCATCGAAATAAAAAACTCCTGATAAAACGCTAAGAGATACGCCCGAAGTTCTATTTCCGGGTGTATCTCTCTGCTTCTTACACAACTACTAACCTTATCATCTGATTGTTTCTAAAAATTCAATTTCAATAATACGGAGATTATAATTGCCTTTGTCCACCTTTGCCCTTTTCTCCATATCATTCGCCGCACCTCCCGCTACTTCGATTATCTGTCCGAAAGCATCTTTATCTGTTGTACCTCCTTTCATACGGATGGTTATCTCATCCGAGCGTACTGGTTTGTCTACATGCAAATGGACATATCCCAGACTTTTGTCCGTATTTCCGCTCCAGACCAACTGATTGCCGGCATAAACTTCCAAAGGATAACTGCGCGAACGCCATCCGTTCAATTTCAGACAAATATCATCAATTTCCGCTTCACGTGCCAATGTATAGGTAATCCATGCCATAGCCGATTGGCCGTCGTTCGCCCATTCACTCAATTCATTATCGTCATAACTGGCACAAGCTTTCTCTTAATGAGCTCCGGCTTTTACCGACACTACAGCCACATCACGTTTTGTATCCACATAACTGGGGGTAAGTGGAGTTTCCCCCTTTCTCAAGTCGCCCTTCAATGTATATTGGGGAAGATAATCACTCAATCCGCCCACCAGCGTTACCGGAAGGGTTTCCAATGCAAGTTTCGCTTCAGGAAGTCCTTCGGCACGGGCGGTCACCGTAATCTTTCCCGCTTTTGTGGTGCTGCGTAACAAAGCACGGTTGATACCACATTCTACCGGCAATTCTTTACTCAGGATATAATTTCCCGGACCTTGAGCAATACCACCCCGCCACTCGGCTTCACCTTCTAATAGAAACGATATCATACGGTTATCCAATGGACAACGCCTACCATTCTTGTCTACCACTTCCACCTGAACCAATGCCATATCCGCACCGTCGGCACGGAATCCTTCGGGATTCTGCATAGCCGTCAGATGTAAGCGTGCCGGCTCACCTGCTGTTTCCAGTGTATAACGGCTCACCTCCTTGCCTTGTACATCATAACTCACCGCTTCCAGTTTACCCGGCTGATAAGCAACATTGTCAAAAGTGAACAGGAAATGATAATCCCGCTTTCCTTTGCCCAGCGATGTACCGTTCAGGAAAAGTTCTACCTGTTCGGCATTCGACACCACATAGACCGGTTTCACCGTATGTTCCGGATAGTTCCAATGCCCAATGATATACGTCTGATATTTATCCGTATCCACCCATCCGTTCCACATCACCTGATGAGCATAAAATGCATCCTTCGGAATACGCAACGCATCGGTCACTCCACTCCGGCGATAATTTTCGGCTCCCCGATAATGCGTATTCGAATCAGAAAAGATAATCTTCGTACTGCCACTGCTTACACGCAAACCCGTTCCCGGCCGTTCGCGCCAATAGTCGTACCAACGGCGTACAATTTCTACAGCCAACATATCCTGATTATGATTATAGTCGGAAGCAGGCTGTCCCTTGTACAACGGTCCTTCTCCTTCCTTATGGTACGGATAGCTGTATTCATCCCAATACTTGCGCAAGCCTTCATCACGACAATATTCCGTAGCGATAAACGATGTCTCAACTCTTCTTCATGCAACAAAGCACTCTCAGGTATCAGGAAATCTTTTTTATCATAAACCGAGACATCGGCAGGAAGCGTAACGATAAACGCCGACCCTCCTCCCCTACATTCCTCATAGACAACAGTTCCTTTATGTACCTGCACCAGTTCATGAACAAGATACAATCCGATTCCCATGCTATCTCCCGAAAGACTATTTTGCAGATAGTGCTTGAAAAGTTGTTCACGTTTTTCTTTCGGTATTCCCACCCCTGTATCAACCACGCGGATAACAAGCTGATGAATTGTTTCATCCACCTGAACCGAAAAATCAACCTTTCCACCGGAAGGAGTATACTTAAATGCATTGGAAAGCAAATTGTAAACTATCTTGTCCAGCTTCTCTTTATCCAGAAACATCTTATAAGACGGAACAGAAGGAAGAAAACGGAAATCCATTCTTTTAGATTCAGCCACTTCCTTAAAATTCAAGTATATTTCGTGCAAAAAAGCAATGACATCTGCTTCTTCCAACGAAAGCACAGGCTTCTTTTCCTGCATTTTCCGGAATTCGAGCAACTGATTAACAAGTCGTGACATACGCCGGGCACTTTTATCCATCATACGGACAGAAGATACCATCTCTTTCGGAATCACTTTCACCTGATTCATCTTGTCCAGAGCAACCTGAATCAGCGTAAGCGGCGTACGGAATTCGTGGGATATATGGGTAAAGAACCTCAATTTGTACTCGGTCAGTTCTTTTTCCACCTTGACCTTGTTCCGCAAATCATCCATGCGACGCACGACACGCCATGCCACATACATCAGACTCCCTAGCAAGAACAAATAAATGACAAATGCCCCCCAGTACGCCAAAAAGGTGGAACAATAACAATCTCAAGTGTCGTATAATCATCGCCCCACTGTCCGAACGAATTGCATGCCTTCACATGCAACTTGTAAGTGCCAGGGGGAAGATTCTTATAAGTACCCCAAGGTAATACCGAAGGCACACTCCATCCTTTATCATACCCCTGCAACTGATAGGTAAATCGAGGCGGCACAATAGCCGAATAATCCAAAGTAGAGAAATAAACAGTAAACGAATGCTGGCTGTAATCCAACTGTACCGAAGAGGTATAAGGCAATGATTTCTCGAATAGACGCTCTGTCCCACTACTCCCGGCTGAAACACCGTTCAATCGTAGGTCAGTAAAAGTCACAGACGGTATACGACGGTCAGTATTAACCCGTGAAGGATCAACCACAGTAACCCCATCATTGGAACCCATCAGGATTCTCCCGTCTGGCAAAGCTAGTGCGGAAGTCTCGTTATAAACATTCTGCAACATCTGCATCGATAAGAAATAATTCAGAAAAGTCTTCGAAGATACATCAAAACACGAAACTCCATATTCGGTGGTAATCCAAATATTCCCTTTAGAATCTTCAGCAAAAGCCTGTATCATATCGTTTACCAAGCCATCACTCACTCCGTAATGCGAAAAACGAAGCCGAGCATAATCATCACCTGGTTTGCAGATACTGAAACCGGCTCCCGCTTCAGCTATCCACAGATTACCGTTACGGTCTTGCAAAAGATGTCGGATTTCATTACTCCGTAAATTCCCGTTTTGCCTGTTATAATGATAATATGCCTGCTCATCTGCCAGCAAACGTTCGGGACGAAAAATAAACACTCCGTCGCTCGTCGCAGCCCAAATCCAGCCATTCCGGTCTTCAACCAACATACGGATACGTTTCTGTCCATAAGAATCATTGAAAAAATGCCGGAAGATATATCCTCCTTTCCCATCGGGAAGTGCCAAATCAAGCCCACCTCCAAAGGTACCGACCCACATCCGGCCCTTGCGATCCCTCAACAAAGAATAAACATCGTCAGAAGCCAAAGAAGCCGGATTATCTGCATGATGCAACCACAAACGGTTGCCGACTCTTAATCCTCCTCCCCGCATACCCTGCCACAATACACCAGCCGTATCTTCGCAAACTGAATAGACATTACTGACATATTCCTTCTCATATTTTTTCTGCGAAAACGTAGAATCGTAAAGATAAACTTTTCCGTTACGTGTAGCCATATAAATATCGCCATCAGAGAGAGATGCCAAAGTCCGTACATTATTCTTATACAAGCTTTTATCTTCACCTTGAGGTTCAGGATAAAACAAATCTGATATTTTGTCTACCATCTTCAGGTGAGACACACCTGTATGATCGGCACCAATCCAGATACTACCCGAACGGTCTTCCATCATATATAACAACTCATCTGAAAGCAAAACAGAAGAACGTGTGTCATCTGCTTTGAAATGTGACAAATGTCCAGTATGCAAATCATATGTATAAAAACCATTTCCATAAGTGGAAATCCAAAGAATGCCACGTGAATCACGCACAACATGATAACGTTCCTTATCTATCAGCTGTACTTTTTCTTCCGGCATCAATCGGAAAGACATCACCTCACCCGTCTTTGCCTGGATATAATATAAATGTCCGGTTTTGTTGTATGCACAGTAATTTCCACAATTATCTGTTATTATCTCTGCCCCTGGAATATTTCAGGAAGCCGGTGCACGAGATAGCTCACCGGTAGCAGGTAAAAAGACAAAACTAGCATCACCCGTGAAAATCAACCATTGATTACCAATCGCTGCATTACCCGGTAAATCATATCCTGAACATACATTCGGCAATTCAGCCTTCTTTGTCGCCCGTTGCTCATCCTTTCCTATACACCATATTTCACCTTTGGCAGTAATGAAACAAACATACTCTGAAAAGCAATGTATCCGCACGAAACTGTGTGAAGAGACCATTTTTTTTCAATACTTTGTTTTGCCAAACGTAAAGCCCCTCCTGTGTTCCTATCCATACACGCCCCAAACTGTCTTGCTCGATAAATGAAACTGCATTCGTATCCAATGTCCCATTTTCCAGACAAAACACGTCAGAATAGAACCTGTCATTCTTGTAGCATACGCGCCTACATCCCTTGCCACGCCCCCATAACCATACTGCATCAGACAACAAAGTAATATAAGCATATTGCTCCTTGAATGCCTCACAACCTGTATAATCAACAAAACAATCCCTTTTCAAATCATAACAACTGAAACGGTCTATGGAGGTAGAAATCCATAAAAAGCCATGATTGTCTTCACACACACTTTTTACTCTTCCGTCAGCCAATGAAGGTAATTCGCCAATACTGTCCGGCAAGAATGTCCGAAAAGTATTCCCGTCATACCGATTCAACCCATTCAATGTGCTGAACCAGATAAATCCTTTACTATCTTGATATATATGACGAACCGTATTATTGGATAAGCCATTGGAGGTAGTCAAAGACTCAGTATGTATTGTATAAGATGGACTAGCGTGTATCCCTATGAAAATAAACATACAATATGAATACAGCATCCCAATAAACACCTGCCTTTTTCCTAAAATAAATGTCTTCATGTCACCAATTAAATTCTATGTCTTTGACATATTAGGTTAGAAAGGAACAAAAATAAAGAAATTATACAGAAGAAGCAATTATGACAAGAAAAAGAAATGCATAATCTCAAAAAGAGAAAGGGATCCTCCCCCGGCCATCAGACCGGGGAAGGATCCCAAAACGGCGGCTACCTACTCTCCCACTGTTACGCAGTACCATCGGCGTGACGAAGCTTAACTTCTCTGTTCGGAATGGGAAGAGGTGGAACCTTCGT
>NZ_NFKD01000065.1:0-26684 GCF_002160215.1 Bacteroides sp. An19
TAACCAAGATCAGGAAGAAAATTAATGCCAGACCGAGAGAAAAACTCAATTTCTTGACTCCGGCTGAGGTCTTTTTCAAAAATATTTCGTAATGTTGCACTCGCTGGTTGACTCTGCCCTTTGTAATTTGCGTTTGTTTTTACCTATTTTGGGGGATATTGGTTTTATGAATTTGTTTTTTGTGGGCGAATTTTGGGTCATCTTCGCTTCTGCTTTTCGTCAGATAATCCGCTATTTTCTTCACCATACCAGCTAAAACGCCTCAAAAGCTCATTCTAAATCAGCACACGATAAATTCAAAGTAGTTTTCAGGATAGGAGTTTGTATTTGTTGGTGCTTTTGTTAAAACTATTTAATACTTTGGTTTCTCTTTCTCTATCATTGAACATTCCACTATATTTGCCGCCCGGAAACACTTTTATATTTTTATGGACGAAATTCTTATAATTGTCGGGTTGATAGTACTTAACGGTATTTTTTCCATGTCCGAGGTGGCATTAATATCAGCCCGAAAAACTCGGCTTTCTACAGATGCGAAAAAGGGAAGCAAGGCTGCCGGTGTAGCGCTCAAGCTGGCAAACGACCCCGACCGTTTCCTTTCGACGGTACAAATCGGCATCACCCTCATCGGTATTCTTACTGGTATTTATTCGGGTAATAAAATAGCGAGCGATTTTTCGGATATTTTGGTTTCGTGGGGTATACCTGTGAACTATTCTGCTACTTTGGCGCAGGGAATCATTGTAGTGATTGTCACGTATCTGACCATTATTTTTGGTGAGCTGGTTCCTAAGCGCATTGGGTTAAGCATTGCCGAACAGGCTGCAAAGACTGTTTCGCGTCCGATGAATTTGCTTTCTACGCTGGCATTGCCTTTTGTATGGCTTCTTTCGAAAAGTACGGAACTGATATTTAACCTGTCGGGTATTAAGGAAGCAGACAACAAGGTGACCGAGGAAGAGATAAAATCCATCATTCAGGAGGGAACTGAAGATGGTGAGGTGCAGCCGGTGGAACAGGATATCATGCAACGTGTGTTCTTGTTGGGCGACCTGAAAGTAAGTTCGATTATGACGCACAAGAGTGATATCGTATGGTTGGATACTGATATGGGAGCCGATGAGGTGAAGAAGTTGCTGAGCCAGAAGCTGTACGAATTTTATCCGATAGCCGAAGGCGACCTGGATCACGTGAAAGGCATAGTAAACCTGAAGGACTTGGTATTGCACCTTTACGAGCCTGATTTTAAGTTGGAAGCGCTTATTCACGAGGCTGTTTTTTTCCACGAAAGTATGAATGTATACAAGGCACTTGAGCAGATGAAGGCGCGCAAAATCAGTCGTGCGCTGGTGTGTGACGAGTTCGGTGTGTGCACAGGTATCATTACCTTGCGCGATATTCTGGAAGGTCTGGTAGGGACGATGGATGCTCCGGGTGAGGAACCGGATATTATAAAACGTGTATCAGGTGATGGATGGCTGGTTGACGGACAATGTGCATTGTATGACTTTTTGTGTTATTTCGACCGTCAGGACTTGTTTGAGAATGCCGAATATCATACGCTGGGCGGATTGATTCTCCAGCAGTTGCAACATATTCCTACCAGTGGCGAAACGTTGCAATGGAACGGCTTCCATCTTGAAATTGTGGATATGGACGGTGCACGCATTGACAAAGTGCTGGTTACGGTCTCACCACAGGGTACACAAAATAAATAATCATAATCGGGGCAGAGAAGAAATACAAGAAAAATATTTTCCAGTTGTATATTATCTGTGGTGAAAAAGAAGATGAAAAGGAAACGGAAATACATAACACATTGGTTTTTGTTAGTCTGCATGGTGATGCAGATAGCTTCCGTTTTCCCTCATCATCACCATTCGGAGCTTTTTTGCTTGCATGCCGACCTGGCTACTTGTGCGGGTGAGGATTGTAATACGGCTGGCATGCACCACGAAGGCGATGGTGACCGCCATACATGTACGGTGGGATGTGTTACGCATTTCCAGTGTGCCACGACCGGACATCATCAGGATACAGTGGCTCCCGACTATACATTTTATTCCTTTCTTTATACATTTGCTTACTTGTTGCACTTGGTGTACATGCCCGAAGCGGCTTTGCTTTCCGACGGGATGTACATCGAGAACCTGCACACGCAGGATGTAGCCTGCAATACGGGCTTGCGTGCTCCCCCTGTTTGCTGATTTTATTATAGTAGAACAAATGCAACTTAGTTGCCTTAGGGATGCGGTATCTTTGCCGCGTAAAAACAAACGGATAAAATCAGAAACAGATATGAACAGAACAAAAAGTTTATGGATGGGAGCCTTTGCCTTGTTGGCACTGGCTTCGTGTGGGGGAGGAGAGAAGCACGCCCACGGACACGAGGAAGAAACACATCAGGAAGAAGCCGCACACGGAGCTTCGGGAGAGATTGTATTGGCTCCGGAGAAAGCGAAGGCGGCAGGAGTGAAAGTAGAAACCGTAAAGGCAGGCACGTTCCGCCAAGTTATCCCTGCCAGCGGACAGATACTTGCCGTGCAGGGCGATGAGGCGGCGGTAGTGGCAAGTACGGCGGGAGTCGTCTCGTTTGTGCGCCCGCTTACGGAAGGCATGCGTGTAGCAGCCGGAAATGCCGTGCTGAACGTGTCGGGAAGTCGTATTCAGGACGGGGATGCCGTCAACCGTGCACGCATCGCTTACGAAACCGCCAAGGACGAATACGAACGTGCCTCTAAACTGGTAGATAGCCAGATAGTTTCGAGAAAAGATTTCAATGTACTGAAAGAAGCTTATGAAAATGCCCGTGTTGCTTACGAAGCTCTTTCGCCCAGCCATGACGGAAAGGGCGTATCGGTGCAGGCACCCATTTCGGGCTATGTGAAGTCTTGCCTGGTGAAAGAGGGGGATTATGTGACCGTAGGCCAGCCCTTGCTGACGATTACCCAGACACGCCGGTTGAGGTTGCGCGCCGATGTATCGGAGCGTTATTATCCGGCATTGCGCAAGGTGTCTTCCGCCAATTTCCGTACTTCGTATGATGAGCGTGTCTATCGGCTCGATTCGCTGGGCGGACGTCTGCTTTCGTATGGCAAGTCCACCGGCGACACTTCTTATTATATCCCCGTCACGTTCGAGTTTGACAACCGTGGCGAGATGCTTCCCGGAGCCTTTGTCGAAGTCTGGCTATTGTCGGACGGGCGTGAAGGGGTGATCAGTGTCCCTCTTTCGGCACTTACCGAAGAACAGGGCGTAAAGTTCGTTTACGTGCAGATGGATGACGAGTGCTATCGGAAACAGGAGGTAAAGACGGGGCTGGACGACGGCACGCATGTAGAAATCCTTTCGGGGCTGAAAGAAGGCGACCGGCTGGTGACTGAAGGTGCCATTCATGTGAAACTGGCTTCGGCAAGCAATGCCATCCCCGCACATACGCACAATCATTGATTTTATTTTTACTACCACAGATTACACAGATTTTAATTAACAATTAATAATTAATAGTGAATCTGTGTAATCTGTGGTGAGGCTAAAAACATAACAAATTTTTTTATGCTGAACAAAATCATTCATTTTTCATTGCAGAACCGCTTGCTGGTATTAGTGGCATCGGTGCTTCTGCTCATAGGGGGAACCTACACCGCTTTCCATACCGAGGTGGATGTGTTCCCCGACCTGAACGCGCCCACGGTGGTGGTGATGACCGAAGCCGGGGGAATGGCGGCAGAAGAAGTGGAACAACTCGTCACCTTCCCCATCGAGACCGCGGTCAACGGTGCTACGGGTGTACGCCGGGTGCGCTCTTCTTCTACCACCGGTTTCTCGGTGGTATGGGTAGAGTTCGACTGGGATACCGATATCTACCTTGCCCGCCAGATTGTATCCGAAAAACTTGCTACGGTGGGCGAGAGCCTGCCTGAGAATGTGGGCAATCCTACACTGGGACCCCAGTCGTCCATTCTGGGTGAACTGCTGATTGTAGGGCTTACCGCCGACAGCACTTCGATGCTCGACCTGCGTACGCTTGCCGACTGGACCATCCGCCCGCGCCTGCTCTCTACCGGAGGCGTGGCACAGGTGGCGGTATTGGGAGGCGATATCAAAGAATACCAGATTCTGATTCATCCCGAGCGGATGAAACACTACGGCGTGACGCTGGGCGAGGTGATGGAAGTGACCCGCGGGATGAACCAGAATACCAACGGAGGCGTCATTTATGAATATGGCAACGAGTATATTGTGCGCGGAGTGGTGTCTACCGAAGATGTACAGGAAATGGCACGTGCGGTGATTAAGACCGCAGGAGGTGTTCCCATTGTGCTGGAAGATGTGGCGGATGTGCGCATCGGTGCCCAGCAGCCCAAGCTGGGACTGGCATCGGAGAAAGGGAAACCTGCCGTACTGATTACCGTGACCAAGCAACCCAATACGGGCACCATCGAACTGACCGAAAAGCTGGAAGCCGCCCTGAAAGACCTGCAAAAGAACCTTCCGCCCGATGTGCGTGTGTCCACCGATACGTTCCGCCAGTCGCGCTTTATCGAAAGTTCCATCAGCAATGTGCAGCATTCGCTCTACGAAGGGGCGATATTCGTAGTTATCGTGCTCTTCCTTTTCCTTGCCAATGTGCGCACCACGCTGATTTCGCTCGTCACGCTTCCCTTGTCTTTGGTGGTAGCTGTTTTGGTGTTGCATTACATGGGGCTGAGCATCAACACCATGAGTCTGGGCGGTATGGCGATAGCCATCGGTTCGCTGGTAGACGATGCTATTGTAGACGTGGAGAATGTATGGAAGCATTTGCGCCAGAACCGGATGCTCCCGGCAGGCGAACGCCGCCCGGTGCGGGAAGTGGTGTTCAACGCCTCGCGCGAGGTGCGTATGCCCATTCTCAACTCTACGTTGATTATCATTGTGAGCTTCGTGCCCCTGTTTTTCCTGAGTGGCATGGAGGGGCGGATGCTGGTGCCGTTGGGCATCGCTTTCATCGTAGCCTTGTTTGCTTCTACGGTGGTGGCACTTACCCTTACGCCGGTACTTTGCAGTTATTTGCTGGGAGGCGGAAAGAAGGAAGGATTGCCTCGCGAAGCTTTCCTTGCCGTGTGGCTCCGTACGTATTACGCACGGGCACTGGAGTGGGCATTGGCTCACAAGCGGAGCGTACTGACGGGTACCGTTGCTCTTTTTGTGGTGGCACTGGGCTTGTTCTTTACTCTGGGACACAGCTTTCTGCCCTCGTTCAACGAAGGTTCGTTCACCATCAATGTCAGTTCCTTGCCGGGCATTTCGTTGGAAGAGTCCGACAAGATAGGGCGGCAGGCAGAGGAAATCCTGCTTTCCATTCCCGAAATACAGACCGTGGCGCGCAAGACGGGGCGTGCCGAGCTGGACGAACATGCGCTGGGCGTGAACGTGTCCGAGCTGGAAGCTCCCTTCGAGTTGAAAGACCGCTCGCACCGGGAATTGCTCGACGAGGTGCGCCGCAAGCTTTCGGTCATTACCGGAGCCAACATCGAGATAGGCCAGCCCATCAGCCACCGCATCGATGCCATGCTGAGCGGCACGCAGGCGAGTATCGCCATCAAGCTCTTCGGGGATGACCTGAACCGTATGTTCGCTTTGGGAAATCAGATTAAGGATGCCGTGAAAGACGTAGAGGGCATTGCCGACCTGAACGTGGAGCAACAGATTGAGCGTCCGGAGCTGAAAATCGTCCCCCGGCGTGAAATGTTGGCGAAGTACGGCATCTCGCTGGCACAGTTCAATGAGTTTGTCACGGTGAATATGGCGGGCGAGACCGTGTCGCAAGTGTACGATAACGGCAAGGCATTCAATCTTGTGGTGCGTGCCAGCGAAGACAACCGTGGCTCTATCGAGCGCATCCGTGACCTGATGATAGACGATGCCGAAGGACGGAAAGTGCCCTTGAGCTATGTGGCGGATGTGGTGTCGTCAATGGGTCCCAACACCATCAACCGGGAGAACGTGAAACGTAAAATCGTCATCTCCGCCAATACCAGCGGGCGCGACCTGCGTAGTGTGGTAGACGATATCCGCAAGCGGGTAGACGATGAAATCCGCCTGCCCGAAGGGTATCATATCGAGTATGGCGGGCAGTTCGAAAGCGAGCAAGCCGCCAGCCGCACCTTATTGCTTGCTTCGTTGATGAGCATTGTGGTGATATTCCTGCTGCTCTATGTCCAGTTCAAGAACGGGGTGCAGAGTGCCATTATCCTGCTCAACCTGCCGCTGGCATTGATAGGAGGCGTGTTTGTGCTGCTTTGCACCACGGGCGAGCTGAGCATCCCTGCCATCATCGGGTTCATCTCGCTCTTCGGCATTGCCACCCGCAACGGTATGTTGCTTATCAGCCATTACAACTTGTTGCGCGAAGAGCAGGGCATGGGCTTGCGCGAGTGCATTGTCCACGGCTCGCTGGACCGCTTGAATCCGATTCTGATGACCGCCCTGTCATCGGCATTGGCATTGATTCCGCTTGCCTTGCGCGGCGATTTGCCGGGCAACGAGATACAGAGTCCGATGGCGAAAGTCATCTTGGGAGGCTTGCTCACATCGACTTTCCTCAATGCCTTCATCGTCCCCATCGTGTACGAACTGATGCACCGGAAAGAAATGAAGAATGAAAAATGAAAGGCTGAAACGCAGATTCACACAGATTGACGCAGATTATTTTATTTACAATTTTTCGATTGACAAAGTACGATTTAGGGCAAAATAGTAAATTGTAAATAATCCAATAGTCAATAAAAATAATTTGTGGAAATCTGCGTGAATCTGCGTTTCAAAAACATCAATCCATAAGAAATAAATCAAATGAAATACATTACATTAGCCATAGCCTGCCTTGCGATAGCGCCGATGCAGGCACAAACCATAGACGAAGTGCTCCGGCAGGTGGAGCAGAACAACAAGGAGCTTCAGGCACAACGGCAAAGCACGCTCGCCTCGAAACTCGAAGTGCAGGCAGAAAACAACCTCGAAGACCCTTCGGTGGAATACAGCCCGTTCTACACCCGGGGCATCACCGGCATGTCCAGCTCCGAACTGGTCGTGACACAAGGATTCGATTTCCCTACGCTTTACGGTGCACGCCGCCAGTCGGGCAAGTGGAAGCAGGCGGCTCTCGACCGCAGGCAACAGGCGGCACGCCGCGATATCCTGCTCAGTGCCAAGAACCTTTGCCTCGACCTGATAATGCTCAACCAGCAACACGCCTTGCTGGAGGAGCGGGCGAAGAATGCCGGCGAGCTGCTTGCCCTCTTCGAAAAACGCCTGGAAGAAGGCGATGCGGGCATCCTCGAAGTGAACAAAATCAAAATGGAACGGATGAGCGTGCAGACCGAAGTGGCGCAAAACAATGCCGCCCACCGCACCGCGCTCCAGCAGTTGCTGGCAATGAACGGAAACATGCCTTTGGAATTTACAGCAGACACCTATCCCCACGTGGAGGAACTGAAAGACTGCAATGCCTTTTACGATGAGGTGATGGCTACCGATGCCGGTTTGTTGGCGGCAGATGCCGATGCGCGTGCCGCCGAGAAGGAACTGAAGGTGAACCGCCAGAGCTGGTTGCCCAAAATAGAGGTCGGTTACAGGCGCAACACGTCGCTTGACGAGAAAAGCAACGGTTTCCTGATAGGTGGAAGCCTGCCCTTGTTTTCCAACCGGAAAAAAGGGAAAATAGCCCGCTTGCAAGTGGAGAGTACCCGCCTGGCGCTGGACAATGCCCGCCTGCAAGCGGCGGCAGACGTGCATGCCCGTTTCAACGAAATGCAGCAGTTGCGCGAGGCGATGCAGGCGTACGATGTCGTCCTGATGCACCGCACCCTGGCTTTGCTCAACGAAGCCGTAAAGGCGGGTCAGCTCTCCATCATCGAATTTTATACCGAGGCAGACAACATCTACCGCAACCTTCAGGCATACATCGAGCTGGAGAACCGGTACCAGAAGCTGATGGCGGAGATTTACAAGAACAGGCTTTGAGAATGAAGAATCTTTTTTGAATGAAGAATGAAGAAACAACGTTCGGCGTAAGCCAATTCCATGCGGGCGAAGCGATTCTTCATTCTTCATTTCTACGCCTTGAACTTCAGTTTTTGATAATTGTTATTTGTAACAATTGTAACGTAACGGCGGAATACCCATTGCCTCAGCATGCTGCTGGTGCCCTTCTCGCTCATGCCTGCTGTCCGGCGCGCACGTACCGCATCGGCATGCGTAAACTCATCGGGAAGCAGCTCCAGCAGGTTGCGCCTGCCCGGACGGTGCCTGCCGTACAGTGGGCGCTTGTCTTCGTCCATCGCTTCCTTTATCGCTTCCCCGAAAAACTCCAGCTTGCACCACATGTCGTAGTGGAACGACCAGCGCACGAAGTCTTCTATCGACTTTTCCCATTTCTCCCCGTTCGCCACGTAGAGCACGCATGCCTTCAAGTAGGCTATCACGTTGGCGCGGAACGAAAGGTTCTCGTACACACGGTCTTGCGAGAGCACGGCCCACTCCGCGTTTTCGGCGCTCATCTCCTGGGCGAGCTTGTATGCCTGCGGGCAATCAATCAGTCCCGTGGCACGGTTCAGGTTCTCGATGTACGGGCGAAGCTCCTCGTCGAAAGTCGCGTCATACTTGCCATACACCGGCATGTCCGCCCCGATTTCGCGTTCGGGAATGGTGCAGAAGTTGATGCGCGAGATAGGTCCGTCGGTCAGTACCCGTGCGAAGTATTTCTTCCCTTTCTGGACGGTGGTCGAAGCGTTCCAGTTGAAACGGATGGTGACCTTTTCCGTCACGGCTTGTGCGCTGGCGCGTGTCTGCCCGTAGCGGTTTCCGGGGTCGAACGCAAGGCACATGATTTGGAACTGCTGGCGTCCCCTTACCGACCCTTTCAGGGCATCGAACTGGTCTATCTCGTTCATTTTCGTGTAGAGGAAATGTCCTTCCGCCTCGGCGGTGCGCATCACGAATGCCGGATTGGTCATGTCTGCATCAATCTCCTGGATGATAAGCCCTTCGGGGCGCTGGCGTTTGTCCTTGTTCGCTCCTTTCGAGTTCACCTCTTCCTTCCATTCGCGCTCTCTGCGCAGGTTCACCTCATCCCTGCGCCGGATGTCTGCCATGATGCGGTTTATCGGCTCCGAAATGCAGTCTTTTCCGGCACCCGTCCCCGCCATGAGCACGTTCATAAGGGTCGCCTCATGCTCCACATTGTCAATATACTTGAAGCGCACTTGATGCAAATGGGTTGCCAACGAAGGGAATACCGCATTCGCCACGGCAGGCCTGTACACTTCGGGCGTGCGGCTCACAAGAAGGCGGATAAGCTTGGGAAGACGTTTGGGCATCGGAGGCACTGTAGGGGCGTATTGCATACGCCCGGAAACATCCGCACACACATCCTCATTGGTGCCCTCGTTGGCGCATTCGGGCGTATGCGATACGCCCCTACAAGCCTCTTGCATCAGCTTCGGCACCGAATACCATTTCGCCGAGCACGCCGAATGAATCAGCCCCTTCATTTCCTTTTCCGGAAGCCCGTAACGCGGCATAATCTGCAAAAGGGTTTCTTCGTTGTTGTCCGTGATGTAGCGCAGGTGCGAAGCCAGGCGGTGCAGCTTGTCGTTGCGTTCTCCTTCTACAGGTTCGCCTCCGGCGAGCGAAAACCAGCGGTTGATAATGTCAGAATAGGGGATGCCCTTGAAACTCAGCGGGCAAGGTGTGATTGATTGGTCGGTCATAGCTATTACATTTAAAGTTTTATAATGCAAAGATATGCATTTTTTGTGAATAATCGGCAGAATAAAAAACGGTATGTGTAAAAATCTGTTAACAAAAATAGATATTTTGTGTTTTCTATTGAAAATCAAATAGTTGCAGTGATAGAAATTTTTCTCTTTTATGCAAGGAATCTTATAGGTGCTGTCTGTACTACCCGTTACAATTGTTACAATTACAGTTAATTGAAATCGCTTTTTCAATCCCGTTGTCCGGAAGAGAGAAAAATCATTTAGAATATTATATTATATATATTATATAATAATATATATAATATAAATTTTTAATTCACTTTTTTCTTCGTCTAAAAAGTCATTTCAAATTACTGTAATTGTAACAATTGTAACGCCATAGCCTCTCTCTTTTCACCCGTAAGGCAATTATATTGCATAATTCATTGATATATATGCAAGGCTTCCTGCAAGCGTATGCATACGCCCGTGCATATAATAATGTGAACCTGTGTAATCTGCGGTGAAAATATTCATCACTCGTTCAGCGCGCCGCAATGGGGGCAGATGCCCTTGGTACGCAGCTTGGCACCGCATGCGCCGCATACGTAGGGGTAGCGTTCTGGCTTGCACAGCCAGCGGATGCAGCCGGCGGCATACGCCACGAGGCATACATAGGCGATATAAACATTGACGTAGGTGAAAAACACATAGATGAAGATGCAGCATGATACCAGCCCCACGAGGTAGAAGAACGCTACTTCCGCTTTGGTCTGGTGAAAAAGGTCGTCGAGCATCGCCACACCCACCAGCAATGCCAGGGCAACGCACACGATGAAAAAGCCGAGAATAAAGGGCACATCAAAGGGGTTGAGCGTGGGGGCATAATAGTAGCGTTCCCACGTCTCGGGCACGAAGTGCTGGATGCTGTTGTAGGTAGTGGCGGCTATTGCCATCAGCAAGGACAAGAGGATGGGGAAGCCGCTATCGATGTCATTCAGCCAGATGAGCTTGATTTGCTTGCGCCGCACCGCCCGGTAGACGAACCACAGGAAAAACACCGCCAGTACAAGGAAGAAAGGCAGGGTGTGGGCGTTGCTGAAGAAATGGATGAAGCGCGAGATAGGGTCGACCGGCACGATATTGTCCAGCAGGCGGTGTTCCTGAATCCACCCGATGGTCTCCTGGTCGCGTGCCACTTTCACCCACACCGAGTCGACGGAATCTTGCGGATGTACATCAAACTCCGCCACCACCACTTCATCGCCCCGGAGCAGCGGTACCGTATCCATAAACGGAAGCACATGCAGCCATAGTGTGTCTGCCTCTATCTGAAAATTGCTGTTCAGGGCATACATCCGCGAATAGAAACGGACGGAGTCGCCTCCCTCTTCTGCGGAAGAAGGCACCAAAGGCTGATAGCGGCAAGCCGTAGCAAGCACCAGCAGCAACAGGAACGGTACGAAATACTTACTCTTCAACATAAGCCTATCTGTTTTGAAACGCAGATTGTCACAGATTAACGCAGATTATTTTATTTACAATTTATCGATTGACAAAGTACGATTTAGGGCAAAACAGTAAATCGTAAATAATCTAATAGTCAATAAAAATAATCCGAGGAAATCTGCGTTAATCTGCGTTTCCATTCTTCATTTTTCCATACACACTTTCATCTGGCACGCCTTGCAATCGAATTCCAGCCGGAAACGCTTGCCGTCGCTGCTCACCAGGTAATAAGGCTCGCGGTAGGGCGAACGCTTTTTCTGATACACCGGACACCAGCCCAGGCTATATCGGATGCAATGCTTGCAAAACATCAGCGCCACTCCTGCTGGCGCTTCCCGCTCGAAAGCAGGAGCTATCTGCTCTACACCGTGGCGGCGGTAGAAAGCCTCGGCAAGCGTATTCATCACATTGCCGCGATAATCCAGCTCTTTTTCGGGATAAGGATGCGCGGTCTGCTCCCATTGCCTGCGCTCTTGCGGATAGGTGATGCGGCGTGCCTGAAGCAGGCACTCCACTCCCCGGCGGCGCAAGTCCGAAAGTCCGGATGCGGGGATAAACCAGTCTTCGGCAAAACCGATGGCAATCTCACGGGCTTCGAAAGGCGTGGTGCCCAACTTGCCCAGCTGCGCCTTCAGGTTCTCGGCTTGCGGGGTACGTGCCCGTTCTTTTTCCCGTTCCAGCACCACGCTCACCCTTGTCCCGTCTTCATCGGAAAGGTCGAGGGTGAAGCCGGAAGGATTTGCTTCCAGACGCATGTCCACCGCTATCTTCCTTATGGCGGACTTCTTCTGCATCACGCGCTCGAACTCTTGGTCGAAATTGCGGTACAGCATTGTTTTCGGACGTATGCCGCGAGGCATTTCCAACGGGAACAGCTTATTGCCTTCCACACGGTTTACCCGGAAGCCGTGCAACTTGCCTTGCCCGTCGAGGTAACACAATCCGTCTCCATTGGCGAAGGGCTTCACACCCGCCACGGTCAGGAAGTTGCCTCGTACTTCTTTCACCGTGCCTATCTCTTCGCCCAACGATTTCGGAGTATTCAGGTTGAAGATGCCCGGATTGCGTCCGTGAGCGAAATAGTCGGTAAACCCGCGGCTGAAACTCTTGTCCAATTGGGGACGGAAAGCCAGATGCACCGTGCCCGATGATGCCCGCATGTATTCTTTCCGGCGGCGGAAAATGGCATCCAGTTGCTGGCGGTAATATGCCGTGACGTTTTTCACATACGACACGTCTTTCAGCCTTCCTTCTATCTTGAGCGATGAAGCCCCCGCATCGAGCAGGGCTTCGAGGTTCGCGCTTTGGTTCATATCCTTGAGCGAGAGCAGGTGCCTGTCGTTTACGATGGTCTTCCCGTCGGCATCCACAAGGTCGAATCCCAGGCGGCAAAACTGGGCGCATTCGCCGCGGTTGGCGCTCCGCCCATAACACGCCTGACTGACGTAACACTGCCCGCTATAACTCACGCACAACGCCCCGTGGACGAAGACCTCAAGCAACGTGCCGGGGCACCGGCGGTGGATACGGCCGATTTCGTCAAGGCTCAACTCACGGGCGAGCACCACCTGGCGGAATCCGGTTTCGGCAAGAAACTGCACTTTCTCCGGCGTGCGGTTGTCCATCTGCGTGCTGGCATGCAGGGGGATAGGCGGCAGGTCCAGTTGTGTGATGCCCATATCCTGTACGATAAGCGCATCCACCCCGATGCGGTACAGGTCCCATATCATCGCCTCGGTGGCTTTCAGTTCGTCTTCTTTCAGGATGGTATTCACCGTAACGTAAATGCGCACCCGGTACAGATGGGCATAACGCACCAGTGCCGCGATGTCGTCCAACGAGTTTCCGGCAGCAGCACGTGCTCCGAAACGGGGTGCCCCGATATACACGGCATCCGCTCCGTGGTTGATGGCTTCGATTCCACACTCCAGGTTCTTGGCAGGAGCCAGCAGTTCGATAGCCCTCACCGGGGGGACGGAAAGGGGGTTACTTGATTTCATTGATATCATACGGTGTTTCCTGATATACATAATAGTTCAGCCAGTTGGAGAACAAGAGGTTGGCAGTACTGCGCCAGCGCACCAGCGGTCCCTTTTCCGGGTCATCTCCGCGATAATAATTCTTCGGCATATCGATGGGCAAGCCTTTCGCCAAGTCGCGCCGGTATTCGGTATCCAGTGTATAAGGGGCATATTCCGAATGGCCCGTCACATAAAACTCGCGTCCTCCGCGCGCCATCACGATATGTACGCCCGAGTCTTCCGATTCCGAAACAATCTGCAGCTCGGGGCAGCGTTCGATGTCCTTGCGGCGTACTTCCGTATGCCTGCTGTGCGGCACGAAGAACACATCGTCGAACCCGCGGAAGATAGGCAGCTTCCCGAACCCCTCGCACACATGATGCTCGAAGATGCCGAACATCTTTTTCTCCAGCGGATACTTGGGCACCCCATAGAAATGATACAGCCCGGCCTGTGCCGCCCAGCAGATGTAAAGGGTAGAAGTGACGTGCGTACGCGTCCAATTGAATATATCCTGTATCTCGCTCCAGTAGTTCACGTCTTCGAAATCGAGATGCTCCACCGGTGCGCCGGTGATAATCATCCCGTCGAACTTCTCGTCGCGCATCAGGTCGAAGTCACGGTAAAACGCCTTCATGTGCTCGATGGGCGTGTTCTTCGAGGTATGGCTCTTCAGTTTCATAAAGCTCACCTCTATCTGGAGGGGCGAGTTCGAAAGCAACCGTATCAGGTCGGTCTCGGTAGTAATCTTTATCGGCATCAGGTTGAGGATGACGATTTTCAACGGACGTATGTCTTGTGTACTTGCCCGCGATGTATCGATAACGAAGATATTCTCTTCCTTCAGCAAGTCGATGGCAGGCAATTTATCAGGTAAATTCAGTGGCATAGAAACATTTGTTTTTTTTCAGCCACAAAGATAAGTTTTTTTAATGAAGAATGATGAATGAAGAATGAAGAATTCCATGTGGGCGAAGCGATTCTTCATTCATCATTCATGCTTTTTAATTTTGAATCAGGAAGTCTGTTCCTGATTCGCATTATTGAATAAAAAGCTTTGTGCTATCTGTGGTGAAACCCAATCAGAAGTTACACCGCAGGTCGATGCCTACTTGCAGGGGGCGTCCTTGTTGCTCGAAACCACGGTTCATCGATTCGAAGTAGAACGCCTGGTAACGCTTGTTGAGGGCGTTTGTTATCCAGAGTGCCACCTGCCCGTTCCCTTTGTTGAAGCTGAGGCGCCCGTCCAGTGTGCCGTAAAAGGGCTGGCTGGCATTGTTCTGTTCGGTCCAGTAGATGCGCCCTGCCGCACGATAGTTGGCATCTACGGTGATGTTGTCGAGGATGGCGTTCTTTCGCAAGACGAAACGGTATTGCCCGCCGATGTGGAACGTGTGTTTGGGCACGAAGGGCACGTAGCGTCCGTTGTAGTTCTCCGTGTCGCTCACCACATAGTCGGTGAAGGTAGCGTAGGTGTAGCCATAGCTTCCGTTCAGGAGGAAATTATCGGTCAGGCGGGCACGCAACGATGCTTCCGCTCCGATGCTTCGGCTTTTCCCGGCATTGACGGTGATGCGCCCCAATCCTGTTTCGGCGAAGCGCGAAATCTGCTGGTCGCGCGTGTCCATGTAGAAGAAGGCAAGGTCGGTCTGCAGCTTTCCACCTGCCGCGGTGAGGTGTGCGCCCGCCTCGTAGTTCCATGCATATTCGGGCTTGTAGAGGGTGGCATCTGTTACGTCCACGTCCGAAGAGGGGAAGTCGGGAATCATTCCGGCGAAGTTGCCGAACACTTCATCTTGCTTCACGGCATCAATCATCGCGGTGCGCAAGTCGGCTTGTATCAGGTCGGAGAACATCTGGATGTTGTATCCGCCCGAACGGTATCCTCGGCTCACGGTGGCGTAGACGTTGTTTTCGGGGTTCCACGCATATTGCAGGGTGAACTTGGGGAGGAGTTGCAGGTAGCCGGTGTGCTCTTTGCCGGCGAAGCGCACCGATGCCGCCAGCGAGCGGGAGATGGGCTGGGGCAGGAAAGGGGCTGATACGCCGAAGTCGAAGCCCATGTCGCAGCGGGAGTCATAGTCCAGCCAGAGTTTTTCATAGTCCAGCCGTAGTCCTACGGTAAGCGAGAGTCCCTCGGTGAAAAGGTCGTTCAATGTCGACTGGTGGTAGATGGCACCGTTCAGTACTGGTGTCTTGAAGTGTCCGGGCACAAGGAGAGGCCGGGTGGTGACGCTTGCCGAGAGGGTAGGGGCACCTGCGGGGAGTTGTGCCAGTCCGGCATTGATGTTGTCTTCTATCAGGCTGCTGATGCCTTCATCGTGGAAGGTGACGGGTGCGCCGGTGTCCAGCCATTGGTAGAATCCGCTCACGCCGGTGGTCCATTGCCAGCGCGTGCCGGGGTTCGACTTCAGTACGATTTCCTGGCTCAGGGTTTTTGCGTCTTGTTTCTGCACCAGGGTATAGATGTCGGCTTCGGTGAAGTCCTGGTCCAAGGTCATCCGGTCGTGCAGGTACTGGAATCCGGTGACGCTGCTCAGGATGAAGTTCCTTGCGTGGTGTTCGATGCTCAGTCCGCCGTTTGCCAGGTTGCGCCTGTATCCGCTGGGGCGGTTGTACGAGATGGTGCCGATGTATTCGGCGCGGTCTTCCTCTTCGCCGTCGGTGCGTCCGGTATAGGCGTAGGGGTATCCGCCTTGGTTGGTGTACTCGTAATTAGCGGTGAAGTCCAGTTTCAGGTTGGCATTGGGAAGCCAGATGGCACGGATGCGTCCTCCTGCCTCGTCATCGGTGTCGATGCGCTTGCCGTTGAAAGCGTTCTTGAAGAATCCTCCTTTGTGTTCGTAGAAGGTTCCTACCGAGAAGGCGAATTGTTCGGATATACGGTGGTAGTGCTTCAGCATCACCTTGTAATCGTTGTAGGTGGCGGCACTGAGCTGCACGTCCGTCCCCTGATAGGTGAAGGGCGACTTGGTGAACACACGTATCAGCCCGCCCATTGTGTTGCGCCCGTACAGCGTGCCCTGCGGTCCGCGCATCACGTCGATGCGTTCGATGTCGGAGTAGTTGAAGTCGAACGCCGACTTGTCGATGAAGGGCACGTTGTCAACATACAACCCTACGGCAGGCGTGTTGATGCGCGACCCGATGCCTCGTACGTAGACCGAGGTGGTGAGCTTCGACCCATAGTCGGGGATGAACAGGTTGGGCACCAACCCAGAGAGCGATTTTACCGATGCGATTTGCCGGCTCCGTATGTCCGCTTGCGAGAGCGAGGTGGCGGAGAGTGCCTGTTGGCGCAGGCGGGTGTTTTCCTTAGGGGTGGCGATGACCACTACCTCTTCGATGTCGATCACCCGTGTGGTGTCGCGCAAGGTGTCGTGTGTTGTGGCGGATGCCGCGGCGGTGGCGGCAAGTGCCAGCGTTGTAAAGATAAGTCTTGTTTTCATATATGTGCTTTGTTTTTTTTGAAACGCAGATTTTCGCAGATTAACACAGATTATTTTATTTACAATTTTTCGATTGACAACGTACGGTTTAGGGCAAAATAGTAAATCTAAATAGTCCAATAGTCAATAAAAATAATCCGCGGAAATCTGCGTTAATCTGCGTTTTTTCCAATCGCCTGCAAAGTAACGCCAAATCTCCGACACATGCAATCCTCATAAATGAGGAAATTTTTGTATATGGAATATCGAAAACGATGAATGTACGTTCTATCTCTTTGCCATTTCTGACCACTTATGATGGCAGGTAGGATCCGATAGCATGGTTATACCTTATTAGGATTGAACTTCATGCACAATATTGGGAAAGGGTTTCCTTGGCTGTCGGTTTCATTGCGGCGGAAGACTTCGAAACCGAGGTGGCGGTAAATGTCTGTGGCTTGTGCATTCTGCTCGTTTACATCGATGTAGAAAGCTTTGTATCGATTGATAGCCAACCGGATGAGCCGTTTCCCGATTCCTTTTCTGATATGTCCGGGAGCAAGGAACAGGGCTTCTATTTTCTGGTCTTGGATGCACATAAAGCCAACAGGTTTGTTGGCGGAAAACGCTATAATCAAGGTATCGATGGTGCGCAATGCTTCTTTGGTCATGGGACGAAGGTTGCAGATGTCTTGTTCGCTCAGAAAGTGATGGGTGGCGCGGACGGATGATTCCCATACCTGCGTCAGTTGGCTGATGAGTTCCGTTGGCCGGGCATCTTTGTTTATTTCTCGAATTTGTTGAAGCGCCTTCCACTCTTCTGCCGTAATCCGCATGAAATGTTCCGTGCGTATATCGCCCAAAGGAGATGTGTTGCCGCTCTCTGTGTGATGATAGGTAAGTCCGCATTTCTCCATTACGCGGCGCGATTGGGTATTCCCATCGTAATATCCACACCACACCGCCGACATGCCTAAGTCGGTAAAGCACCGCTGCAATAGGCATCTTACAGCTTCGGGTATCAATCCTTGCCCCCAGTAGGGCACACCTATCCAATAACCGATTTCAGCTTCATCAGCCTGCATGGCAGCACTGTGCATGCCGTCGCCGAACATAATGCCGGCACTTCCTACTGGTTCATTTGTTTCTTTCAGTACTACGGCGTAGGTCTCGGGAGCAGTAAAGACGGTGCGGATGATTTCCAGGCTGTGTGCTATGGAGGTGTGGGGTGGCCATCCGGCTATAGGTCCGATAGCAGGGTCTTTCGCATACTTGTACAAGGCTTCCGCATCGGCTTCTTGCCAAGGGCGGAGAATAAGTCGGGAGGTTTCTAAAAATGTATTCATAGGTTGAGGGAAAATATATTATGCATAAATAAAAATTTGAATCTCCGCATTTCACCCAATTGCCATGTAGGGGCGTATCGCATACACCCGAATACGTCAACTAATCCACGTGGATGTCTTCAGGGCGTATGCGATACGCCCCTACATGGGATGTTTGGTAAAAGTATTGGCTTCTAACTCCCTTTAATTCCCTGAAATAACTCCTTATTGGTGAAATGCGGAATTCATATAAATAAATGTCGCGGGAAGTATAAAAAAACAGCCGGTCCGAATGTTTAGACCGGCTGTTCTTAATATTTGTCAGCGATTGATTATTCAGCTTTTTCTTCGCTCCAGTCCATTGCTGCCATACGTTTGTAAGAATCGTAACGTTTCTTCGCCATCTTTTCGCAAGCTGCGAACAAGTCGGCTGCTTCTGTCGGATATTGTTTCATTACAGAAGCGAAACGTACTTCACCTTTCAGGTAATCCTGGAAGTTAGCCCAGTTCGGTTCTTTCGAGTCGAGCGAGAACGGATTCTTGCCTTCGTCTTCCAAAGCCGGGTTGAAACGCCACAAGTGCCAGTAACCGCATTCTACGGCTTTAGCTTCTTCTGCCTGGCTCTTGCCCATACCTGCCTTCAAGCCGTGGTTGATACACGGAGCGTATGCGATAACCAATGACGGGCCAGGATATGCTTCAGCTTCGCGGATAGCCTTCAACGTCTGAGCCTGGTCGGCACCCATCGCAATCTGGGCTACATATACGTAACCGTAAGTAGTGGCAATCAGACCGAGGTCTTTCTTGCGTACACGCTTACCTGAAGCGGCAAACTTGGCGATAGCACCCAGCGGAGTAGCCTTAGAAGACTGGCCACCTGTGTTCGAGTAAACTTCGGTATCCAATACAAGGATGTTTACGTCTTCACCCGATGCGATTACATGGTCGAGACCTCCGTAACCGATATCGTAAGAAGCACCGTCACCACCGATAATCCATTGAGAACGTTTGATGAGGTAATCCTTGAATTCGTAGATGGTTGCGCAGTTCGGGCATTTATCCTTAGCGGCTTCTACCATCGGGATAATCTTTTCGGCAGCAGCCTTGCTCTTGTCTGCATCGTTGCGTCCGTCAATCCATTCCTGGAATGCTTCCTTGTATTCAGCCGGAGTTTCATCCGAAGCGATAGCTGCCTTCATGGCATCTTCGATACGGTTGCGCAGCTTCTTGTTAGCCAATTCCATACCCAGACCGAATTCGCAGAAGTCTTCGAACAAAGAGTTTGCCCATGCCGGACCCTGGCCTTTTTCGTTCGTAGTGTACGGGGTAGAAGGAACAGAACCTGAGTAGATTGAAGAACATCCGGTAGCGTTAGAAACCATTTCACGGTCGCCGAACAACTGAGAAATCAGTTTCACATACGGAGTTTCACCACAGCCTGAGCAAGCACCCGAGAACTCAAAGAGCGGAGTAGCGAACTGAGAGTTCTTCACGTTCGACTTGATGTCTACCAAGTGTTGTTTGCTCTTCACGTTTTCCGTGCAGTAAGTCCAGTTGTCTGCTTCTGCCAATTGGCTTTCCAGGTGTTTCATGGTCAGCGCCTTGCCACCCTTCTTCGGATTGCCCGGACATACGTCAGCACAGTTGCCGCAACCCAAGCAGTCGAGTACGTCTACCTGCATGCGGAAGGTCATGCCGTCGAATTGCTTGCCCACAGCCTTCAGGGTAGTGAAGTTTGCACCCTTCTGTTCTTCTGCATCGAGTACGAACGGACGGATGGCAGCGTGAGGACAAACGTATGCACACTTGTTACACTGGATACAGTTTTCAGGATTCCATTCCGGAACGAAAGCAGCCACACCACGTTTTTCGTATTTGGCTGTTCCCTGATACCAAGTACCGTCTTCGATGCCCTTGAATGCAGATACCGGCAGCAAGTCGCCGTCTTGTGCGTTGATCGGACGAACTACTTCGTTGATGAATGCCGGGTCGTTGTTTGCTGCGGCAGGTTCAACTTCCAGGTTAGCCCAAGCCGGGTCAACGGTCAGTTGCTTGTATTCGCCGCCGCGGTCAACGGCTGCATAGTTCTTGTTGACAACGTCTTCACCCTTCTTGCCGTAAGATTTCACGATGAACTTCTTCATCTGTTCTACCGCCAAGTCTACAGGGATAACGCCTGTGATGCGGAAGAATGCAGACTGCAGGATGGTATTGGTACGGTTGCCCAAACCGATTTCCTGTGCAATCTGGGTCGCGTTGATGTAGTAAACGGTGATGTTGTTTTCAGCAAAGTATTTCTTTACCTTGTTCGGCAGGTTCTTAGCCAGTTCATCGCCTTCCCAGATGGTGTTCAGCAGGAACGTACCGTTCTTGCGCAGACCGCGGGTTACATCGTACATGTGCAGGTAAGCCTGAACGTGGCAAGCCACGAAGTTCGGGGTAGTTACCAGATAGGTAGAGTGAATCGGGTGGTCGCCGAAACGCAGGTGAGAGCAGGTGAAACCTCCCGACTTCTTCGAGTCGTAAGAGAAGTAAGCCTGGCAATACTTGTCGGTATTGTCACCGATAATCTTTACAGAGTTCTTGTTGGCACCTACCGTACCGTCTGCACCCAAACCGTAGAATTTAGCTTCGAATACGCCTTCTGCACCGAGAGCGATTTCTTCTTTCTGAGGCAGAGAAGTAAAGGTAACGTCATCCACAATACCGATAGTGAAGTGGTCTTTCGGCATCGGGAGTTCCAGATTTTCGTATACCGACAAGATTTGAGCCGGAGTAGTGTCTTTTGAACCCAGGCCATAGCGTCCGCCTACGATAAGCGGGGCATTTTCCTGTCCGTAGAATACGTCCTTGATGTCCAGATACAACGGTTCGCCGTTTGAGCCCGGTTCTTTGGTACGGTCGAGCACTGCGATACGTTTCACCGTCTTAGGCATCTTTGCCAGGAAGTGTTTAGCCGAGAACGGACGATACAAGTGAACGGCAATCATACCTACCTTCTTGCCTTGAGCGGTCAGGTAGTCGATTGCTTCACGCGTAGCTTCTGTTACCGAGCCCATGGCGATGATGATGTTTTCCGCATCTTCCGCACCATAGTAATCGAACAGGCCGTAGTTGCGTCCCGTAATCTTGTTGATTTCGTTCATGTATTCTTCTACGATAGCCGGAACTGCTTCATAGTAAGGATTGCATGATTCTCTGTGTTGGAAGAAGTGGTCGGGGTTTTCAGCCATACCGCGTGCAACCGGTTTGTTCGGGGTCAGTGCGCGTTCACGGAACTCTGCCAAAGCTTTCTGGTCGATAAGCGGAGCGAGGTCTTCGTTATCCAGCTTTTCGATTTTCTGGATTTCGTGAGAGGTACGGAAGCCATCGAAGAAGTTCACGAACGGAACGCGAGACTTGATGGTAGCCAAGTGAGCCACACCTGCCAAGTCCATAACTTCCTGTACAGAACCTTCGCACAACATCGCGAAACCGGTCTGGCGGGTAGACATTACATCTTGGTGGTCGCCGAAGATACACAATGCGTGAGAAGCCAGCGTACGTGCCGATACATGGAATACGCAAGGAAGCAATTCACCTGCGATTTTGTACATGTTCGGAATCATCAGCAACAGACCCTGAGATGCAGTATAAGTAGTAGTCAATGCACCAGCCTGAAGCGAGCCGTGTACTGCACCGGCAGCACCGCCTTCAGATTGCATTTCCTGTACCAAAACAGTTTCGCCGAAGATGTTTTTACGACCTGCGGCAGCCCATTCGTCTACGTGCTCAGCCATGGTAGACGACGGAGTGATGGGGTAGATGGCAGCTACTTCCGTAAACATATACGAAATGTGAGCAGCAGCTTCATTACCATCACATGTGATAAATTTTTTTTGTTTAGTCATACAATTACTAATTATATTGTTAGGTAAATATATCGTTTCTTTTCTCTTTGTTGTCTAATACAGGAAACCGAACAACCACAGCGGAATCTGGTTGCCGTGTCCCAGTTCAGTCCTGTGCATGGCATAATAAACTCCAGGGTTGCTTTTTATCTTGTAGCCTTCTCCGCAGATACGGAAGTTCAAATTGCCGTCTACCAGAAAAGAAGTGCCTTTTTCTCCTTTGTTCACCTTGTGGTCTTTCCACAATGAGTTGACAAAGAAAGTCTCCAGCACGTCTTGTTCCTCCACCTTTACCGGATAGATGCTGTACATCAGGTTGGTGTTGTGCATCATGATTTTAGCCGGTTTTTTCGGGAAGACTTCTCCCTTCGGATATACCATGTTTATCAGCCGTGCGTCGGCAAGGTATTTGATGTAATTCATTACCGTAGCACGTGACGTCTGTATATCGGAAGCAAGCTGGCTGATGTTGGGCGCAACCGGTCCGTCTACCGCCAACAAATATAATAATTTTTTTATTCTTGAGAGATATTTCAGTTCAATTTGTTTGATAAGAAGAATATCCACTTCTATCATCATGTTCATGGTCTTCAGCAAATTCTCCGAAAAGTTACGTTTTTCAAGGAAGAATGGATAAAACCCATGGTGGATATAGTCTTGAAAATAATTGAGCGGATTGATGTGCGGAAGGATGGTTTTCGCAATATGTTCGTGTCCTGTCAGGATTTCGTCCAGAGTGTATGCAGAAAAGTGGTTACCCGTCTGCAAGTTCAGAAATTCACGGAATGAAAAGCCACGCAGGTTATACGATTGTACGATGCCGTTCAGTTCGGGGTTTTCTTCTTTCAGGCGCATTACAGAAGAGCCTGTAAATACGATCTTCAAGTTTGGGTAGCGCTCATAGCACGTGCGCAGGTCGTGGCTCCATTGCGGAAGTTTGAACACTTGGTCAATGAGAAGCACTTTGCCGCCACGCTTCACAAACTCACCTGCAAAATTAACCAGACTATATTGCGAAAAATAGAAATTGTTCATGTTTACAAACAGACACGAACGGTCATAGCCGAATTTTTCCTTCGCATATTGTAGTAGGAATGTGGTTTTCCCTACCCCGCGTGTGCCTTTGATGCCGATAAGGCGGGCGTTCCAGTCTATTTCGTCCATCAAGTCGCGTCGCACGGGGGCGTTGGTATGCTCAACCAGGTAATTATGTGTTCTGTAGAATGCTTCCATGAATTTCGATTTCTTCGGTGCAAATATACTAATAGTTCATTAATTTGCAAACTGGGGTTATCAAAATAATTAATTTTTTCATGTAACTTTGTGTATTATTTACCGTAGAGGGCACAGAAATACACGGAGGTTCTTTGTAATGTCTTGGGTTCTCTGTAAAGAATCGGATTAGGTCATGAAGAAAACGGTTTTTTTATTCAATCCGGAGAATGATATGGCACTTGCCAATTTTACTCCTTATTATAAGGTGCCAGCCGAAATACAGCGTATGGCTGCCGATTTGTCGGTGCTTCCTGCCTGGTATGCTCCTGCAGGCAGTATAGTAAAACTTCCTTCTATCGGGCGAATGCCTCATTGGGAAGAAGATGGTAATGGGGGGATGTTTTTTCCAGAAGTGGAATGGACGGCTGCATATCCTTCTGTAGCTTGGTCGCCTTGGGGCTGGAGTCCGGCATTGGTGCATACATTGAGGCAGGAGGAAGTAGACGAAGTGTATCTTCCTTCCGCCGGAATCTTGGCAGATATACGTGCCTTGTCGGGCAGGACAAGTGCTGTCCCAATCTTGCAGAGTTTTGCTGGTATGAAAGGAATATGTGGAGAGGCGTGTGCCTGTTTCACGTTGGAAGAGGTGCGTACGATAGTGGCAGGCTGGGGAAGATGTGTCTTGAAAGCTCCATGGTCGGGGAGTGGACGCGGATTGGCTTTTGTTTCCAACGAAACTTGGACAGCTTCAGTAGAAGGTTGGACTGCCCGTATCCTTCGTACACAAGGGGCGGTTATGGCAGAACCTATATATAATAAGGTGTGTGATTTCGCTATGGAGTTCCGTGCTGATGAGGATGGAAAGGTGTCGTTTGCCGGTTATTCGTTGTTCGAGACCGATGCTTTCGGCAATTACAAAGGCAATCTGCTGGCTTCTGATGGGACGATAGAGCATTGGCTTGAAGCATACATTTCACTTGAGACTTTATACGAAGTGCGGCAGCATCTGCTTGTAGTCTTGCCCCAATGGTTGGGTAGACGATATACTGGCTATTTAGGTATCGACATGATGGTTTGTCATGAAAAGGACTATATGCTCCATCCGTGTGTCGAAATCAACTTGCGGATGAATATGGGTGTACTTTCACGCCTTTTCTTCGACCGTTATGTATGTCCCACCGCCTGTGGGCGTTTCGTTATCGAGCATTATCCTGCTTCGGGCGAAGCCTTGAGGTTTCACGCATATATGCAAGATGCATATCCTGTCAGGTTGGTTGGGGGAAGGTTGGAAAGTGGTTATGTATCACTTACTCCCGTAGGCGAAGACACACGTTATCAGGCATACGTCCTGTTCCCTATTACCGAAATCGTATAGTCGGTCAGATATGAAATGCATCCAATTCTGATATACCCCCTGTGTTACAGGCGATACGCTTAAAATAAAATTAGAATCCGGTTGATTCTTAGAAACTGTTTTGGAATTTATTGTGCGATGATTTGGGATGACTAAAAAACTAAAGCACATACGAAAACGGATGCATTAAGCCGAGAAAGCTTTTTGGAGAATCTATATCCGTAATACTCATCGATGGCACCGGTAAATACAATCTTGTCTGCCAGTGCTCACAATATAAGTTTCCTCCCAAATGCGGTCGGCGGTCGATGACCAGACATTTCTTTCCTTCTTGTGTAGCTTTATAGGCAAATACGGAGCCGAATAATTCGGCACCTACTATCAAGTAATCGTAACGTTGCATGGATAATATCTAAAGTGTCTTGTATTTAATTTTGTTGACTTATGAGTATTTATAACTTTTCGATTTCGTCTTGGGTAAATCCTGTATATTTCATGATGATTTCCATTGGCATACCATCCATTTTCATTTGTTTAGCTATGTCGGCTTTCGTTTTTCTCGCGTCAATATTTATTCCTTCAGTACGCCCCTCTGCGCGTCCCTCTAAACGTTCCTCGTCTCTTGCTGTTACAATGTTATCACGTAAGATGACCACATTGTCTAAATGGCGGTAATACGCATTCGGTTCTGCCTTGCTCATGCGTTCAAGCCGCAGTTTCTCACGGGCTTCTTTTAATCCGGGCGCAGTGGCATCGAAAGGGATATCTCCTGTGTTGAGGAAATATATGAATTTTGTGGAACAGATTTTTCTTCTGGTTTCTTTATCTCCATTGGATTCGCCATTGTAACAAAATTGGTTTGCGAAGAATATCAAGAATATACAGAAAGTAGAGACTTTAATTTGCTTAGCAGTGTCTCTGTTTGTGGAAACAAAGGAGCAACTTCTTCTTCTGTCCAGTCAAATAAATCATCGTAATCACCAGCTTGTCTCATATTCAATAAGCGGGAGGCCAAACGGGCATCTTCTTTACTAAGTAGTCCTTTCATCACAAATTCTTGTCCTAAAATGCAGATTACACCACTATGGGTTTTAGAAGAAAAGCCTTTATCTATCAACAATGCGGTAGCTGCATGAAAAACCGCATAATATAAACGGTTTGCAACAAGATTCCAGTGCTTTAATTGCGCATTGTCCCGTGCTTCCACCATTGCTTGTTCCGATTTTTGCAGGCGATAGGCTATGATTGCCCTTTTTTCTTCCAACGTCAGTGCCATAATACGATTCCCTCTTGTTCTACATTTTTATAAAAAGGAGTGAAATGCCTTTTTCCCCATTCGGCATATGTATATACCAAAGGATTAATCTCTGCATTGATTTTCCATCCCAACTCCACCAACGGAAAAGCGATGTTGTTGTAATCATCATGGCTCACTTTGTCTTGTTCTAGCAAGATAAGAAGATCCCAGTCCGAATCTTCTCGCGCATCTCCACGTGCCCGTGACCCGAACAAAATCATTTGTGCTCCAATAGGCAATACCTTCGAAGCTGTTTCTTGTATAGAATGCATTATTTTAGATGGCACTTCCATAGTGTTCCTAAGTTTTCTACAAAGAAACGAATTAATTTCGAGAAAGGCAAACGGGAGATGTTTTTATTTGCTTATAACACATGCTTCTTCATAAACGGAATTTTCATCAGAATATATGTGCTGGCTAATGACAAAAGTGTGAATAGCAGGAAGAAGCCGATAAAATTGTAAATAGGTACAACCACTTCTTCATCTACATTCAAAAGCTTATAGGCGAAATTGATGAATACAGGATGCACCAGATAAATGCCAAAGCAGTAAGGTGCCAGTTGGTTTGCCAACTTCCAATTCACATTCAGCGACCTGAATAGCAGAAACAAGGCTGAAGCCAAGCAGATTACAACAGGGGTAGCATAGCCGTAAACGTCAAAACCATAATAACATTTTGTGACGATAATCCCGATACATAGGATAATGATTGCAGTCAAAAGTATTTTGTTTCCATAAATTTTTTGCGGTGCTTTCCAACATAGCCAGTACCCCAACAAATAAATAGAGTTTATGTAAATTAGTTATGATAGTTCCAAGGGTTGATTTTAATTCTGAGATTATGCAGTGCCATACATGTGGAAAAGATGTTTTCTACAAAGTTGTTTGCCCTGAGCCTGC
>NZ_NFKD01000066.1:0-26606 GCF_002160215.1 Bacteroides sp. An19
GCAGGCTCAGGGCGAACAACTTTGTAGAAAACATCTTTTCCACATGTATGGCACTGCATAATCTCAGAATTAAAATCAACCCTTGGAACTATCATAACTAATTTACATAAACTCTAATAGACAATTAATAGTTATAACTGTATGAGAACTTACACGAATGTATTTGACTTGGGCGACCTGAAGACCGCCCTTTCCGAAGCTTTTGAAATCAAGAAAGACCGGTATAAATATGAGGCATTGGGCAAACACCGCACTTGCTTGCTGATATTCTTTAATAATAGCTTGCGCACACGGCTTAGTACCCAGAAAGCCGCACGCAATCTGGGCATGGACGTAATTGTGCTCGATGTGAACCAGGGAGCGTGGAAGCTGGAGACCGAGCGTGGCGTGGTGATGGATGGAGATAAGAGCGAGCACCTGTTGGAAGCTATTCCGGTGATGGCATCCTATTGTGATATTATCGGCGTACGCTCGTTTGCCCGTTTCGAGAGCCGCGAGGATGATTATACCGAAAAGATTCTGAATCAGTTTATCCAATATTCGGGCAAGCCGGTATTCTCCATGGAAGCAGCTACGGGACATCCGCTTCAGGCTTTTGCAGACTTGATAACCATTGAAGAATATAAGCGTACAGAGCGTCCGAAGGTGGTATTGACATGGGCACCTCATCCGCGTGCCTTGCCTCAGGCTGTGCCCAATTCGTTTGCCGATTTCATGAACGAAGCCGATGTGGATTTTGTGATTACGCATCCTCACGGTTACGAACTCGACCCGAAGTTTGTACGTGGCGCCAAAGTAGAATACGACCAGATGAAGGCTTTCGAAGGAGCGGATTTCATTTATGCAAAGAACTGGGCATGTCCGGGTGTGACCAATCCAGCCGATTATGGTAAAGTGTTAAGCAAGGACATGAGTTGGACGGTAGATACCGACCACATGAAGGTTACGAACGATGCCTTCTTCATGCACTGTCTTCCGGTACGCCGCAACATGATTGTGACCGATGATGTGATAGAAGCTCCTACTTCGTTGGTAATCCCTGAAGCTGCGAACCGTGAAATTTCGGCAACGGTCGTGCTGAAGCGTATGTTGCAAGCGTTGTAAGTTAATAGTTGCTAATGAATAATGCGAATCAGGAGTTAAACGTAGTTATGTTTCACGGGAGTTATCACTTCGTTCAGGAGTTATACTTCACGCGGTATTTATTTTGTGCATTTTGTATATGCTACGTAGTAGAGACGATGTGCACATCGTCTCTACAGAAGCGGCGCAAAAAGGTATTGGCATCTAACTCCCAGCCCGCACCGGCGGGCGATAACTACCTATAACTCCCTTTTAACTCCTGATTGGCATTATTTACTATTTTTCCACTTCCTTGCCGTATTCTTTCCAATTGTCAAATCCTTTGTCGAGGTTGTAGACTTTATATCCTAAGTTGGTAAGGATGCGGGCGGCGTTCCGGCTTCTGCGTCCGCTTTTGCAGTATACGGCCACAGGACGGTCTTTGTCGAGCATTTCTTCGGAAGCAGCGGCAAAATGGTCTTCCAGTGCATTGATGTTCAAGCTGCCCGGAATGTGCCCTTCACTATATTCTGCTACCGTACGCACATCTACCCGTTGCACGTTTTCATCTTGAATCAAGCGGTCGAACTCATCGGCTGTGAGATTCTTGAATTTGTCTTGCGGTCTGGCACTGCATGCCATCAGTCCAAGCAGGCAAACAATTACGAAAAAAAAGAAATAAAGTGGTTTAATCATAAGGCTTGGTGTTTTTTTTGTTGTTATTTGTGAGGGAGGGCGTTATTTTCTCCATTTTCAATAAGTAAAATCTCTGTAAGTTTCTCCCTCTTTATATGTATTGAGCCTGAAGCGTATTTTGTCTCCTGTATGCAAGGTGTCCCGATAGCGGCGGAGCGGTACGGAAAGATAAGCCTGTTCCGTAAAAGCTTCATAGTCGTTGTTGCTGTTATGGAAGAGTTGCAGGTTCAGTGTACGTATGTCCGAAGCATCGGCTGATATGCTGTCTTCTATGAAATGGAAAGCATGTGTCTGGTCTTTTCGCCGTACTTCTAAAATCAGGTTCAGGTAATCGCCCGAACGCCAGATGCTCTGTATGTCCACGGGATCGGTATAAATGCTGTCTTTCCATACACCTGCCTTGACGGGGTAAGGAGAAATTACCGTTCTGCTGGAATAGAGTATGGCTTCTGGTTCATTTCCGTCCGTTTGCTCATTCAGAATTTGATATACAGATACCGTGCGGTATAGGGTATCGGCACGAAGACCGTCCAGACCTTCTCGAGGTTGTACGGCATAATGTTCGCCATCATCAGCTATCAGGTGGGTAATGGTTCCGGTTGCATCGGTCTGGAGATCGATGAATTCTGTTATGACGCTGGGGTATACATAGGTTTCTTCCTTGCATGCAGCCAGTAACAGGCATAGGAAGGAAATGTATGCGAAGATACGTTTGGTCATGTGTGTAATGCTTTCAGGTGGTTGATGACAGGGTTGGCATACATCGTAAGAATGCAGCGGCGTAAGAACGGCAGGTCTTTATTGGGTAAGTCAATCAGTTCGAGCCTTTCTTGCAGGTATGTTTCAAATTTTGTCACGTCGGCAGCATTGTATTGTCCGGTAAATTTTTGTGTATCTTCCAAAAGGTCGCAAGCGATATAGTTTCCCGGATATAAGCGATAGTTGAGGTGGATATGCTGGTCGATAAGTTGGGCAATCTTTAAGAAAAGTTCGTTTTTGGGGCATCCTCGTAAGGTCTCCAGTTCATCGTTGATGCACGGTGCGGTCTGGAAATACACTTTTCCTTTGTATCCGAAGATACCGGTCTGCATATTGGTCAGGTCGTCTTGCTGGCTTTTTTTGAAGTTTTCGATATCTCGCTTTTGCTGCATTTCCTTGGCTTTCAGGAAATCGCACGGGTCGTATTCATACGACAAGGAAGTGGGAACAATGTTCAGCTCCTTCAGGTAGTCGATGGTGTCTCCTGTGCTTCCCAGTGCCAGCATTTTCAGTACACTTTCTTGTGTCCGGTCGTTCGAATCCTTAGCGCGTCCTTCCCGTTGGGCTATCCATACATTTTCTTTTTTCTGTGTAATGGCAAAATGAATATAGCGTGACATGCGTGCAGATGAAAGTAACATCTGGCGCATACTGAGGGCACGCTGCACGATGAATGATTTGTTCACTCGTACCAGTTTCTTGATCCATGGGTAGATAAGCAGGTTGTCACCGATAGCTATTTCTACTGTAGTAGGGAAATGGTTGTCTAGCAGTCCGAGGGAAAGAAATCCAGGGTCAAGCACGATATCACGGTGATTGGATATGAAGGTGTAGTTCTTTTCCTTGTCGGTCAGTGAAGAAGCATTCAGTGTGAAGCCGTCGCTGTGTTCTTTGATGATTTGGTGCAGCAACGGATAGAATATGGTTTTTTGTACTTCCAGGTTGTTTTTGCACTGGTGCAGCTTATGGCTCAGCGTATCAAGAGGCATGCCTGGCATAATCAGGCTGATGACAGCCTGAAAAGCGGGGTCGGCAAGTAGTTCATCGAATATCTGTGGAAGCTCTTCTGGGGTATACGGACGTATTTCATCGAATTCGGCTGGAATGTTCATGGCGTTTGGTTTTAAATTTTGTCTTCAAAGGTAAGCATTTTAAATGAAGAATGAAGAATTAAGAATGAAGAATTCCATGCAGGCAAAGCAATTCTTCATTCTTAATTCTTCATTCTTCATTCCGAGAAGTTGTCTTCTATGATGTCGGTCATAATTTCTTCCATATTGATGCCTGCGGCACGTGCTTGCTGTGGAATGAAGCTTGTTGCGGTCATTCCCGGAGTGGTGTTGATTTCAAGCAAGTTGATTTTTTCGCCTTCGGTGATGATATAGTCTACACGTACCAATCCTTTGCATCCCAGAATATCGTAAATGGCAGAGGTGAGCTTTTGTACGCGTCCGGTCAGTTCGGGGCTGAGACGTGCGGGGGTGATTTCGGTCACCTGTCCGTTGTATTTGGCATTGAAATCGAAAAACTCGTTCTTGCTGACCACTTCCGTGATAGGCAACACCACCGACTTGTCCCGTGTCTTGTAGCATCCGTTCGCCAGTTCAATGCCGTCCATATAGGCTTCTATCATGGCGTCATCCGATTCGGCGAAAGCCGCTTGCAGGGCAGGTTGGATTTGTTCTTTGGTTTTCACCTTGGTTACGCCGAAGCTCGAACCGCTGGCATTGGGCTTGATAAAACAAGGCAGTCCGATTTTCTCGATTACTTCTTCATCGCTGATGCCGTTCCGTTTGTGTACCAGCATGGATTCTGCGATACGTATCCCGAAGCTTTTCAGATATTGGTTTGTCATGAACTTGTTGAAAGTCAGTGCGGATACCAATACGTCACACGTGGAGTAAGGGATGCCGAGCAGTTCGAAATAGCCCTGCAGGATGCCGTTCTCGCCCGGTGTGCCGTGGATGGTGATGTAGGCAAAGTCGGGCTTTATCTTTTGCCCGTTCTCCATAAAGCTGAAGTCGTTTTTGTCGACCGTGCTCTTCGAGCCGTCTTCCAGGATGGCATTCCAGCCTTTGTGTCCCAACTCTATGGTATATACTTTATAAGTTTCTTTATCGATGAAGGAATAAATTCCTTCTGCACTTTTCATGGAAACATCGTGTTCCGATGAGTCTCCTCCTGCTACGATAGCAATGATACGTTTCATGATTCTTCTCGATTACTGATGTATGCTCTCCATTTTTCCAGCAAATGTGTCATGTCTTCGGGCAATTCGGAAGTGAAAAACAGTTCCTTGCCTGTGCGGGGGTGAACGAATCCCAGTGTCTTGGCGTGCAGCGCTTGCCGGGGACAAATGGCGAAGCAATTGTTCACAAATTGTTTGTATTTACTAAAATGAGTTCCTTTCAATATTTCGTGCCCTCCGTAACGCTCGTCATTGAACAGTACGTGTCCGATGTGTTTCATGTGTACACGTATCTGGTGCGTGCGTCCGGTTTCGAGTACGCATTTCACGAGGGTGACATATCCCAGACGTTCCAGTACTTGATAATGCGTTACGGCATGTTTCCCTTGCGTAGGGTCACTCATCACCGCCATCTGCATACGGTCTTTCGGGTTACGCCCGATATTGCCCTCGATGGTTCCTTCGTCTTCATCGATGATGCCCCATACCAGTGCATTGTATTCACGTTTTGTGGTTTTGTTGTAGAATTGCATGCCCAGATGGGTTTTGGCATCCGGAGTCTTGGCTATGACCAACAGGCCGGACGTGTCTTTGTCTATACGGTGCACCAGCCCTACTTGTGGGTCGTTCGGGTCATACGTAGGCACATTACGCAGGTGCCAGGCGATGGCGTTTACCAACGTGCCGTGATAGTTTCCGCAACCCGGGTGTACCACCAGTCCTGCCGGTTTGTTTACCACCATCAAGTCGTCGTCTTCGTACACAATATCCAGAGGGATGTCTTCGGGGATAATGTCGTTTTCATACCGGGGACGGTCCATCATGACGGTCAACACATCAAGTGGCTTTACTTTGTAGCTGCTTTTTACGGGTTTCCCGTTTGCCATGACATATCCGTTATCAGCAGCCGTTTGGATACGGTTGCGCGAGGCGTTGACGATACGTTCAAACAAGTATTTGTCGATGCGTACCGGTGTTTGCCCTTTGTCTACGGTAACCCTGAAATGTTCGTATAATCCGGACGAGGAGTTTACCGGTTCGATATCGTCCAATGAGTCGTCCAGCTCAGTGATGTCGTTTTCTTCCATTCGTCTGTCTGTATTGTCTTTTTTAGAACCAAGAGTCATCTACTTGTGCTTCGCTTTCCTGTCCCAGGTTGAGTCCTAAAGTATCGGTAGCAAGGGAGTCACGCAGGTGAGTGTTTCCGATGCACAACGTCAGGACAGCCTCGAATGGCACTTTGTCACCCGACTTCAGGCTCTTGCCCCGATATTTGATGCCATATACCCAGTCTTGTTCTCCAGGTATCAGTTCCGGTTCGGTCAGTTTGAATTTCATGGCTTTCAGCTTTGCAGCTGCCTGACGTACGGAACTGTTGTCGATAATGTCGGGGATTCGCACACGGGGAACCTCTCGTGTGTTTATAGTAAGATATATGGTGCGTCCTTCTTTTACGCGCATGCCTCCTTCAGGCTTTTGTTCGAGTATGATGCCCGGAGAGAGTTCTTTCACGTATGTAGAGTCTACCACTACGCCCTGCATGTTTTGGTTCTGAAGCAAGAGTTGTGCTTGCTCCAATGACTTGTGCTTGACGTTGGGGACAAGATACGATTGCCCATGATGTGTATAGGCATCCAGCCAGAACAATGTTCCGCCAATGGCTGCCAGAATCACTACCACCATTCCGATGATGTTCAGCCAGAAGAAGCGGTTTTGCTTGAACGAGAAAAAATCTTTCAGCTTTATCATAATCTTAGTCTTATGAAAATCAGTCTTTGGTTATGCCTGCAAAGATACAATAAAAAAGAAAAGCCACAAAACACTGTCTCAGCATCTTGCGGCTCTTAGCTTTTTCTTTTGTCTCGGACTTATGCTTTAACGCCGTTATATTCGTCAGAGACAGTCAGTTTCTTACGACCTTTAGCGCGGCGTGCAGCCAATACGCGGCGGCCATTAGCAGTTGCCATTCTTTCACGGAAACCGTGTTTGTTTTTTCTCTTTCTGTTCGAGGGTTGATAAGTTCTTTTCATTTTTCGTATCTAATTATGTTATTATTCCATGCGTTCGGGCTGCAAAAGTAGTGACTTTTTTTAAATAAACCAAATGGCTAAATCATTTTTAGACAAATCTTTTTGTGTTTTTTCGTGATTTAGATTAATTTTGCACCCGAATTGATAGTGATGAATACAAATCAATAATAACATAAATAAAGAATTCAGTTATGATTAATGCTCAAGACATTAAGATTGGAACCGCAATCCGTATGGATGGCAAGTTGTATTTTTGCATCGACTTTTTGCATGTAAAACCGGGTAAAGGAAATACCTTTATGCGTACGAAGCTGAAAGATGTGGTAGACGGATATGTGTTGGAACGCCGCTTCAACATCGGCGAAAAGCTGGAAGATGTACGTGTAGAGCGTCGTCCTTATCAGTACCTTTATAAAGAAGGTGAAGATTATATCTTTATGAATCAGGAGACTTACGAACAAGTGCCCATCGCTCGCGACCTGATTGAAGGCGTTGATTTCTTGAAAGAAGAAATGGTGGTAGATGTCGTATCAGATGCTTCTACAGAGACTATTCTCTACGCTGAATTGCCGGTGAAGGTACAGCTGAAAGTGACTTATACCGAACCGGGTTTGAAAGGTGATACAGCTACCAATGCCACCAAGCCTGCTACGGTAGAAACAGGTGCTACCGTACGTGTACCTTTGTTTATCAACCAAGATGAAATGATTGAAGTGGATACACGCGATGGTTCATACGTTGGCCGTGTAAAAGCTTAATCAGGTATATACCTTATTATATATAGGCTGCGTTTTCGGTAAGGGGGAATGCAGCCTAACTTTTTTAGAACCTGTTTTAGAAGCTGTTTTGAATTTCTCCAAAAAGTTTTTCTTGTCTTGATGTATCCGTTTTCGTGTGTGCTTTGGGCGATTTTTTGGTCTTTTTCGCTCCTGTTCTTCGTCAGATAGCCCGCTATCTTCCTCATCACAGAAGCGAAAATGCCTCAAAAACTCATCCCAAATCATCGCACGATAAATTCAAAACAGCTTCTTACTTATAACATTATGTTATGAGAGAAATTCAAAACGGTTTCTAAACAGGTTTTTATCCGAATCTGAAATTTGTGCCGATTGATAGGCTGATTTTTGGCTTATTTATGATATCCTTTTAAAAATGGGACAAAGATTATATAAATAGACCTTGTATATATTGGGAATTTGTCCCATTTTTGCGCTTGATTTACAACAACTCGTATAAGATATTTGTTGATTAACTAAACTTTAATTAGAAAGAAATGAAAAAGAATTTGTTTTTTTATGTGTTTGCCGTGCTTTGCACGATGCCTTTCTTCACTTCGTGTAGTGATGATGACGAAGATACTCCGGTAGTGATTCCGGTGAGTGAAGAAATTGCCGGGAATTATAAAGGTACCTTGGACGTAACTGTAGATGGTCAGAAATTGGCTTCTGTAGCCCAACGGATAAGTGTTGCAGAATCTGGTGATAATGCTATAAATCTTTCTATTGCAGATTTTTCGTTTTTAGGAATAGAAGTAGGGGATATTGATTTGAATAATTGTGCGCTGACTCCTAATGGTGAAAGATATGATTTTACGGGAGTGACTACAGTTGAAAGCACAATTCTTACAGCTGATGTAAATGCAACCGGTTATTTCAATAATGGCGGTCTGCATATAGATTTGGATATTGATGCAACGCTGGGAGGGCAAAAGCAGGCAGTGACTGTTACTTACGATGGAACCCGTCTGACTGGTAACGAAAGCAGTGCGGCACAAATTACATCTTTCACATTCGATACATCAGTAGCTGCTAATGCAGCAGTACTTTCTCAACCGGTAATAGATGAGGCAAATGCTACTATTACTTTCAAGGCAGAAGAAGGTGGTGATGTAAGTGCTTTGGTTCCGACTATTGAAGTTTCAGCCGGTGCTACGGTAACTCCGGCAAGCGGTTCGGCTGTAAGTTTTGCAAGTGGCTCGGCTACATTTACTGTAGTAGCTGAAGATGGTACTTCTAAGACTTATACTGTTTCTTGCAGCATGGGTAGCCTTATCCAGTACGATTTCGAAACATGGGCTACTCCCGAAGGTGCTATGTATCCCGAAGTGGTAAATCCCGAAGGCTGGGCTACTTGTAACGATGCCGTAGCCTTGATAAAGAACTTAGGTAGTTTGGGAGGCATTACTTATACGGGTGAATATCCGGTACGCCAGACTACAGATGCTTATTCGGGAAGTACAGCTGCTATGCTGGAATCGGTTGATACGCAAGGTGGAAATATTTTTGGACAAACCATACCGAAGGTGACTGCCGGTTCTATGTTCTTGGGTACGTTTAATGCTTTTGCTGCTATGACTGACCCGATGGCAACGACTGAATTTGGTATTCTTTATGATAAAAAGCCTGTGAAGGTATCAGGTTATTATAAGTACACTCCGGGTGCAGAGTTTTATAATGCTGCAGGGGAATTGCAGGCAGACCAGAAAGATGCTTGCGCCATCAGTGCTGTTTTGTATGAAGTGGAAAGTGAAGATGAAACGTTGAATGGAAGTACTATCTATACATCAGACAAGATTGTGGCAATGGCTTCTTTCAGTTCTGGAGAAACTGTAGCTGAATATACTCCGTTCGAACTGAATTTGGAATATGTAAAGGACTATGATGCCAGCAAGACATACAAGTTTGCCGTTATCTTCTCGGCAAGTGCAGACGGTGCGGCTTATAATGCGGCTGTAGGAAGTACATTGTATATTGATGATGTAACGATAGAAAATGAAGCTGTAACAGAATAAATCTGTATACATCTGATAATGTCAAAATAGTGAATCATCCTGAAATCGGAAAGTAAATTGTTGGTTTCAGGATGATTTGTTTTTTGTCAAAATGCATGTTTGCCAACAGCCAATACATACTCCTGAAAAATGAATATATACTGCATGTGCGGTTGAATATATACTTCATCGGCGGTTGAATATATACTTCATCAGCAGTTGAAGTATATCTTCATCAGCGAATGCAGTGCTACTGCGTTTTCAACCCTAGCTGGACTGGCTGATTGCGGACATGCGTATTGGGCAATTATTGTCCATAGGCATACCTGAAATCATTTTATGTGATGTTCCCAAGTGTGGTAGAGGCTTTGCCATTGAGGATAATTTCTTAAAGTTTCCTGTATTCCAGCGGACTGATACCCACATAGCGTTTAAAATATTTGCCGAAGAACGAGATGTTGGCAAAGTTCAGCGAGTCGGAGATTGCCTGTATGGTGAGGTTGGTCGATTTCAGTTGTGACTTGGCATCCATAATAACCATCGATGAAATGACATCAATGCATGTCTTGCCCGTTATCTGTTTTACTACGGCGCACAGATGTGCATGCGTAATACCCAGTTTTTGTGCATACCAGCTTACGTTGCGCGTCTGGTTGTAGTGTTGGGTGACCAGTTGCATGAAGCTGCGGCATATCAGTTCGCTTTTCGACAAGGAAATCTTGTCATAATGCCGGCTTTTGTAGATGATGGAGATACCCGTATGAACGTCAGCATATAGGTTGGGGGCTATTTCCTGGCGTATTTTTTCGTTGAATTGTTCGTACATACCTATCAACATCTGCAGGTATTTTTCCATCATGAGTGCTCCTTCGGATTTTAGTGGGATAACTGGCCGCCCTAACGTAAGGAAGATTGCGTCCAGCATGGAACGCGACTGTCCGCTCCGTTCGATAAATCCCGAAGAAAATCCTAGAAAATAGATTTTCAGGTCACCTCGTACTTCGTTTATCTGGAAGATGGTGCCTGGCATCAGTGTAATGACGTCGTTGGGCCGCACTTGTATTTCGTTCAGGTTGACCATGGCTTCCACTTCTCCAGCAAGGCACATTACAAACATTTCACATTTCAGCCTTACGGGATAATGTGCATACAGGCTCAGCAGGTCTTTGTTGATGTCAGTACCTATCACCCAGTCTTCGGGCAGGTCTATCTTAGGCAATTCTTTTTCGTTTGTTTCCATGCTATTGATTGGTGTTTGGAGGCAAAGTTACTTTTTAATCTTGAAATCCGTCATTATCAGGTATAAAAGATTTTTTCAAATTAACAATTGAGACACACGTAATGTCTGTACCGGACGATTGTTTATCACGAAGGACATAGAGTCTCGGTCAATTGCGGCGATTCCGTACAGGCAAGGTGGTGAAGCGTTTTGTGTCTTTGCGTTCAGTTGATCAATAGACAAAAAAATACCGGATAATAAAAATAGAACAAAAATAATAAAAATAGATATTGTGAGTTTTTGTGAAAGATTGCAATTTTGCAGACGAAAAAATAACAATACAAAGAGTAAACGGGGATTCCGTATGTTTGGACTCGGGAATGAATGTGTTTACCGGATCCTAAGAAAAGGACAATATGAATGATGCTCTATGGTTTATATTCCGGTTATGGTGAAGAAAATACAATATATGTACGTTGGTGGAGTTACCGGAAACTTAAAAAACAAAAATGGATGAAAGGCTAACAAGCTTAAAATTAAGTAAAGTAGTAGAGCATCGTAATTATTGAAGAAAAGGCCAAAATGCTAAAAAAAGAACAATTGGGAAAACTCAAACTTAAATACTTAAAACTAGAACAACAACAATTTTAACATGAGAAAGATGAAAAAGTATGTAGTAATGTTTTGTGCGCTGTTAGTGATGGGTGCATCTGTTGCATCCTGCTCTTCAGATGAGGAGGTGGTGCAGGGCGCAACAGAAGGCAAAGGCTTGGTGAAGCTTTCGCTGAATGTAGGGACAGAGTTCCAGTCGCGGGCTATTACCGAATCAGATTACACCAATTTGGCTAACTATACCGTACAGATTCTGAAAGACGGGAATGTAGTAGACGGTTGTGAATGGACAGGTACGACTATCCCACAAGATTTGATAGAATTGGATAACGGAAGTTATACGGTGCTCGCTTTTACTGGTGAAGACTACAAGGGGGTTGGTGCTACCACGAAAGGAATGTATGTGGAAGGAAGTGCTGGCTTTAATGTGAACAGTGACCAAACGGCGACTGCCACGGTGAACTGCACCCCACAGTGTGCACGGGTAACGGTGAACTTCGATGCCAAGATGGCAGATTATTTCAATGATTATTATGTGGTGTTTACCGGAACTGATGCTTTGGGTGAAGGTAATTATACATGGAATAAGGATAATGCCGACCCCGTCTATATGGCGGTCACAAGTTCAGAAAAACTTACCGCTACCATTAAGCTGGTAGATAAAGAAGGAAAAACTGCCAGTGATATTGTAAGGACACACGATATCAGTGCTGCCAAGGCATGGAAGCTGAACATTGCTCCAGTAGTGGAAGAAGCGACTGGAAATGTGGGTATTACTATTGAGATAGACAATTCGGTCAATGATATTCCTATCGATATCGAAATCCCTTCGGATTGGCTTTAATAGATAAACAAACTTTAAAACAGAACAACGTATGAAATTATTCAATACAATAACGGCATGTCTGCTGCTTTGTGCCGGTCTCGTATCGTGCGAGATGAAAGATGAACTGAAAGGCAGCGGTGCGGGGACTTCCGAAGTGGGATACCTGAACTTGGGTGTAGCGGTCAACGCTTCGCAAAACAGTGTGGTTTCGCGTGCGGATAATGCAAACAATGATGGTGAAAATGTAGGTGTAGCAGTCAGTGCCGATGATTTCCCGGTAACCATTATTGGTGTGACTGACCCTTCTTACTCCAAGGAATACGAAAGCTATGCAGCCTTGAAGGCGGAAAACGGGGGCAAGGTGGAACTGCCCATAGGCGAATATACCGTAACGGCACATTCCAATGCTGAATTGAAGCCACAGATGGCTGCTCCTTATTATGAGGGTACGACACCTATTAAGATAACTGCAGGGGTGGAATCTTCTGCCGAGGTAAAATGTACCATGAAGAACATGAAGATTCAGCTTACTTATACAGCAAATTTCTTGGCGAAGTTTGAATCGTGGTACATTACGATAAGCGCTGGTAACAATACCTTGGAATTTGACGAAACAGACAAGAATCCGGCTGCAGTTTATTGGCTAGTAGCAGAGAATGTTACAGAAATCAAGGTCGATATTACTGCTACGCCGACGGGCGGAGGACAGCCGGTTCCCGATTCTCGTGTCTTGTCTAAACCTGATGGCAGCAATTGGGCAGGCAGCGATGCGTTGACTATCCAAATGGAAGAAAATACTTCAGATGATCCGACAGGTATCCAAGGTAGCGGAATTACGATTAATGCAAGTGTTTCGTTTGATGAAGATTCAGAAGATGTGCCGGTAACGGTTAAGCCGGGTAATGATGGTGATGATGACAATAAAGAGCCGGAACCGCCGACTCCAACTCCAGAACCGGAATTGCCTACTGTGACATTCCCGCAAAATACATATACATTACCTGCGGATGCTTCTAAGAATGCGGATGCTGCCATTACATCTACAGCCAAAGGTGGATTACAGAGTGTAAAAGTTCAGATTATCGGTGGTAATGTTGGTTTCGCGGGTATTACTTCAGAGATGGGGTTTGCAGATGGACTGGAACTTGTTGGAAATACAACTTTAGGTCCCGTTATTGGTGCCATTGTTCAAGGCTTGGAAATGCCTCAAGCAGGGGATACGAGTTATACATTTCCTGTAGGAGGTTTCTTCGAAATTTTGCAACAAATGGGAGCGACTACCGCTGAGGATGGACATGTATTTAACATTACGGTGACCGATGCGAATGGTACAGCTTCTGAAAGTTTAAGTGTAAAAGTCACAGAGTAAAGAGAGGAGGATTAGAACAATGAAACGCATATATACTATTTTATTAATAGCAAGCACCCTCTTCTTCTTTGCTTGTCAGCAAGAAGAAAACTTGGCAGGAGGGGCTACGGGGTATCTTCGCTTGACGGTAAACGAAGACATGAGTACCAACTCGCGTGCAGATGTGCCCGAAGGTTATAAACCCGAACAAATCGCTGTGCAGATTGTAAACGCAGAGGGCGAGACAGTAGAAGAGACTGAAGACTGGAAATTGTGGCAAAATAAATCCATTGAACTGCCTGTAGGTACGTACACCATTAAGGCTTCTTCCAATGGATGGGACGGACAGGCTGCCGGTTTTAATATTCCTTATTATACAGGCAGCAAGGAAGTGACGATTGCAGCGGATAAGGAGGTTAATGAAACCATTACGTGTACGCTGGCAAATGTGAAAGTGACCGTGAACTTTGATAAGGCATTGCTTGCAAAAGTACGTTCTGTTGCGGCAACTGTTGACAACGATGCTGTATCGAACGGCACATCGGCTACTTACAGCTTGGCTTTTGAGTCTACGGAATCCCGTTCGGCATATTTTCCGGTATCAAGGTTGTTCGCGAATATTACAGTGGTGAACAATGAAGGTGTTTCGAACTCGATGCGTAAGGAGTTGACCGATGCGGAGGGTAATCCAGTGAAAGCCCGCGATCATTTCATCTTAAATATTAAGGAGTCGGGTACAGGCGAAAGCGGCATTTCGGTTACTGTGGATCCTACTACGCACGAATATTCGTATACCTTCAATGTATCGACCAAACCTACCAGCGGAGCGACTATGACAGCAGGTGCATGGGATCGTTTGGCATACTTGCAAGCTACGAATGTAGTTCCCGGAACAGGCGTAAGCACCGAGGGCATGAAGTTTCAATACCGGAAAGCTTCGGAAACTGCCGTGTTGGCTGAAACAGATGAGACTTCGTGGATAGACGTGGTAACGACAACAGAAGAAAACAAGTATACTGCGATGCTGACAGGATTGACTGCTGAAACGGCATACGAATACCGCTTGGTAAATGGCAATGGAGATGTAATCTCTACTCAGTCGTTTACTACGGGTGAAGCAGATGCACAGACTGCATTGCAGAATGGAGGATTTGAAGATTGGTGTACAATCCAAACTCAAGGATTGTTTGGCAAAGTAAATACGGCTTATCCTAATGCTTCTGCTGATGTCAATTTTTGGGATACCAGTAATACAGGTGCTAATACAATGAGTACGAATGATCCGACAAGCAGTGTAACCTCTCCCATTGTATCAGGAACGCATGCTGCGAAGTTGGAGTCGAAAAAAGTAGTCATTGCTTTTGCTGCGGCAAGTTTGTACACTGGAACTTTTGGTAGTGTTCAAATGTCATCCATGAGTGCAACGCTTAATTTTGGACAACCTTTTACTTCTCGCCCAATCGCATTGCATGGATATTATCAATACACACCGGCAAATGTGGATAATGTAGGCGATAATTTGCCTGCTGATGCAACTGTTTCCGAAGGTAATCCTGACGAGTGTTCTATTTATATAGCTATGGCTAAAAAGGCTTATGAAATAGATAATAGTAATCCTGATACATTTATAGATTTTGAAGGTGATGACAATATTATTGCATATGGTACGATTGAGGGCGATTATGTAAAGACGAATGGAGCTGCAAATGGTTATACCGAATTTACCATTCCTTTGCAATACAAGGAAAGTCAATTTGGTGCGATACCGACCCACATCATCATTGTTTGCTCGGCAAGTAAATACGGTGACTATATGACAGGTGGTGAAGGCAGTACCCTCTATGTAGACGATTTCAGCCTTGTCTACGAAGGTACACCCGCTATTTGGAAAAACAAGTAAATAATAAGTATTAAGTAATGTCATCCTGAGCGTAGCGAAGGATCTCTGCCACTTGGTGTGGATGTACGCGAGATTCTTCACTTCGTTCAGAATGACATTTGTAGCGTCTAAGCATTTATACATCGAAATAACCTTTTACATGACAAAAAGATTACTTTTAGCCATTGTGCTTTTGGTAGGCGTGACGCTTACGGCAGGAGCACAGAAAGAAAGACGGAAGTTCAAGCGCATCGACCGGGGTGTGCAGGAATCGGTATTCATCCCCAAAGGGCAATGGATGGCAGGAGGAAGCATTTCGTATTCCGAGCATGAGGAAGACAACTTGAACTTTTTGGTCTTGAAAGACGTGCAAGGGGAGGGATACAGTTTCAAAGTCAGTCCCTACTTCGGCTATTTTTTTGCCAACAACATGGCGGCAGGTTTCCGCTTCACTTACGACCGTGCTTATCTGGATATGCCCAATTTTGACCTTAATTTGGGAGATGACTTGAACATCAGTCTGAGCGACCTGTACTACCTGCAACACAAATATGAGGTATCAGGTTTTTTGCGTACTTATATGCCGATAGGGAAAAGTAAGATTTTCGGTCTGTTCAATGAAGTGCGTCTTACTTACGGATATAGTGAGGGAAAGAACTCTACGGGTTCGGGGACAGAATACGATGGAACTTACCAGACCGCCAACCACTTGCAGATAGGCATTGCGCCGGGCATGACTGCTTTTGTGACCGACTGGGCAGCGGTTGAAGTGTCGATGGACATCATGGGATTTGACTTCAAGTGGCAAGACCAGAATACGAATCAAGTGGAAACCGGAAAGCGCCGGACCAGTTCGGGAAACTTTAAGATAAACCTGTTTTCCATCAACATCGGCATGACGTTCTATCTCTAAAAATGATGAATGAAGAATGATGAATGAAGAATTTTTGTATTGTATGAGAAAATCAATTGGTCAATGGACTTTCGCCGTTCTGTTACGATGTATGGCGTTAGGTGTGCTTTTCCTTTCCTCTTGCAAGATAGATAATGATATCCCTTATCCCATTGTGTATGGCAACATCACGGCTTTGGAAGTGGAAGGACAGCGTGCCGGAGAGGATGGCGGAAACGTGCAGGCAACTATCAGCGAACAGAACCGTACGGTGACGCTGTATGTAGACGATTCGGTAGATCTTAGCGAGTTGCGTATTACCCGTCTGACGGTTTCTAATGAGGCAGAGCTGATTCCCGACTCTGCTGCTTGCCAGGATTATGCTCGTTTTCCACGTTCAGGCTTTGCTTCACTTGATGACCTGCCCTTGTCGATGGATACACGCATGGATTTTACTCAACCTGTGCATTTCACTTTGCGTACATATCAGGATTACGATTGGACGGTGACGGTGGAGCAGATTATCGACCGTCAGATTATGCTGCAAAATCAGATTGGCAATCCGATTATTGACACCAATACACGGACGGTCATTATTTATGTAGATTCCGAACAGCCGTTGAATGCCATTAAGGTGACTTCGTTTAATTTGGCAGGTGCACATGGAACGGTTGCTCCCGATCCTACGGAGTTTGATACTTTCGACTTTTCTTCCCCCGTGGATTTTTATGCTACATACGGTTGGGAAGAAGTGTCCTATCGCTGGCGGGTATATGTCTATCATCAGGAAAGTAGCGGAGCGGCAACGGGTGATGTGTTTGCCCGTGTCACTACCGCTTCGCTGAACGGCAGTATTCAAAATGGGAAGACACCAGTGGTAGAATATAAAACGCAAAGTGAAAGCACGTGGACGGAATTGTCTTCATCGGCTGTAACGGTAAGAGGGACATCGTATGCGGCAGAATTTAGCGGGCTAAGTGCCGGCACTACTTATCAATATCGGGTAAGCGTAGACGGAGTAGCAGGAGCAGAACAATCGTTTACCACTGCCCCTGCTACTCCGTTGGAAAACGGAGGGTTCGAAAATTGGTATATGGATGGGAAAGTATATATTCCCAATGTCTTAGGCAGTAGTTTTTGGGGAAGTGGGAATCCGGGTGCTGCTCAATTCCTTAGTAATCTGACAACTCCTACTTCGGATGCAGTATCCGGGCAGGCAGCTTTGTTGGAATCAAAAGATGCTGTTATCAAGTTAGGGGCTGGCAATATCTTTACGGGTGATTTTGCGCTGGATGGTACGAATGGTATTTTACATTTCGGGCAACCTTTTACCACATTCCCTACGGCATTGCGTTTTTATTATAAGTATACGTCAACTACAATTAATAAAATAGGGAATAGTGTAGGAGAGTTGGAAAACCTGCGTGGACGTCCGGATTCGTGTCATGTTTATATTGCTTTGTCCGATAAATCGGAGCCTTATGAAATACGTACTGCTCCATCGAAGCGGCAGATGTTTGATAAGAATGATGCGAACATCATCGCATATGGAGAATTTATCTCGGCGCAAACAACTTCATCGTACCAGCAGATTACCATTCCGCTGGAATATCGTGCGAATAACCGCACGCCCCGTTACATTGTTATCGTAGCTTCGGCAAGTAAATATGGTGATTATTTTATAGGAGGAGTAGGCAGTACACTTTGGTTAGACGAAATGGAATTGGTATATGAATAAGGTAAAGTTTTTAGTGGCAACATTGCTGGGCGTGCTTTTTGTAGCATGCAGTGAGGAAGAAAACCTGTCGCAAACAGGCAAGACGGGGTTTCTTGTATCGTTGGCGGAAGATGTAAAGGTGGAGTCGCGCAGTACGCCTGAGGAGTTGGGCGAGCCTGTGGCTTCGCAATTCAACTTGAAGATAACGAATCAGGTAACAGGAAGCGAACTGTACAACGATTCGTACACAAATCAGTTGATTCCGGCATCTGCCGGTATGTATGAGATAGAGGCAACGTACGGCGATAATCCGGTTTTGGCTCTGGATGCCCCTTATTATAAAGGTACTGCTGAAGCGGATTTGGCGGATGGAGAATCAAAGACTGTGCAAGTAAACTGTAAAGTTGCCAATGCCTTGGCTTCGGTTGTGTTTGATAATAGCGGAACGAATACATTCGAGAGCCAGTTTGCTTCGTCGTATGGAGTGAGGGTCAGCGTCAATGGCTCTTCCACCACATTGACCGATAATGGGAAAAGTGCTTATTACCGTGCAGGTTCGATGCCTGTCTTTACTTTTGTGGGAACTTTGCGGAACGGAGGAGGCGAGAAAGAAGTGCCTTTGGAGAATTCCGATCTTTCCAGTCCGTCTACCTTTGCTGCCGGAAAGCATTGCCGGATTACGCTGAAGCTAAGTGACGCTGCTCCAGGTTTGCGTGTAGAGATAAGCAAGGTGGAAGTGGATTCTGTTACCATTAACGAAACGATTCCATTGGAATGGTTGCCGAAGCCGAAAGTGACGGCGGAAGGATTTACAGACAATACATTATTTATGTATGAAACAGAAACACCGACTGCTAAATTTAATTTTAATCTTTCTTCAGCCTTGCAAGAGTTGAAATTTACGTTAAATCTGGCGGATGAAACATACCAGTCATTAAATAAAACTTATACGTTGTCTGAGTTATCGGAAGAGGACAGAACGGCTTTAACAAATGCCGGTGTTGTATTGCCTGTGATTGGTTCCAAGGAAGCATCGTTAGATTTTACAGGATTGGCTGCTAAATTGACAGGAAGTACAAGTGGAGAAGTCTTGTCGAATGTCATAACACTGGATGAAGTAAAGGCTAATAATCGTGTATTGGAAGGTGAACAGGTCTACACGATTCAAACCAGTGCACCTGATTTTGAGTTGATTGTTTATCCGGGCAATACTTGGACGAAACAGTTTACAGCAAATACGCAAATTATACATGGCAATGCGGATGTGATTCGGAAAGGGATGACGTTTGAATATAGAACAAGTGAGACTGATTGGATGTCTTCAAGAGATAGTTTAATTACAGGATTAACACCGGGTACAAATTATCAGGTAAGATTGAAATATGGCAAGCATTACAAAGAGACGAATGTAGCGACTTATCCTATAATTGAACTGGAGAATGGAGATATGGAGGATTGGAATTATGATGATGGACCTGAAGCAAGTTGGCCTAGTAAAGGACCTTTTTGGAAAAGATGGTATGTTCGTACTAATAAAGATGAAACGACTGATGGTTGGTGCTCATTAAATTATTATACAACAAGTAATAACGACCCTAAAGCTTATTGTTCTAATTCGGGAACAGAACAAAGCTCTGATAAGCATAGTGGTAGTTATGCTGCTGAAATAAAAACAATAGGATGGGGTGATGGTACAACTGCAGCATCTCCTTTTTCTACCATAAAACAAAATACACCAGGAGAATTGTTTTTGGGTAAAATTAATAATAATGAAAAAGAGTATGGCATTCAATATGAATCCCGACCGACTAATTTGATATTTTGGTATAAATATAATCCGGAGGGATCTCATGAATTTACTGCAAAAATAGTGATTGAAAATAAGAATGAAAATGTTATTTTAGCAGAGGAGATATTTAATGGAAGCCAGCAGGATAATTATGTTGAAAAAAATATATTTATAAATTATAAAGATGAATATAAACATTTAGAACCAACGCATATGTACATTTTATTTTCTTCAGGAGAGAATTCGAATTCAGAGGTTGACAAGGCCTCTGTGTTACGTGGTAGTCGACATATAGGAAATATTCTCTATATCGATGACATCTCTTTAGTTTACGACAAATAAAAAGAAATCTGAATGTCCGCATTTTGCCAAATTGATTGTAGGGGCGTATTGTATACGCCCTGAAAGTTCCACATGGATAAGTTGGTGCATTCGGGCGTATGCGATACGCCCCTACACTGGCTGTTTGTGGATATTCATTAAAAGAAATAATCAATGAAACAAACAATACTATACTTATTATTAGGAACCTTCCTCTTGGCAAGCTGCCAGCAGGAAGATATATCAAGCAATACAGCTACGGGATACTTGGTTTTGGAAAGCATTGACGTGCAAGTAAACCAACAAACGGTATCATCGCGTGCGGTAGATGCAGACCTTTACGTCGATATCTTGCAAGAAGATGCCATATTCCGTCAATACGGTCCGGGGATGGTGCCCGACCGCATCGAACTGCCTGAAGGAACCTACCGGCTTCATGTGTATAATGCAGCTGCTACTTTGCCTGATCCTTATGACGGAAACGGGGTGGCTATATTTGAATATACCGGAGAGCCTATTACGGTAGAGGCCAATGGAACAACGCTGATAGAAGAGATAGAAGTACCGATGATTAATTTTGGTGTTACATTACAACTTCCAGAAGAATTCAATACCTATTTCAAAAATTATGCATTTACGGTGACAAGCGACAGGTCGGTGGAATTGAAAGAAGGGGAAACTGCTTATTTCCCTTATAATAGCGACAAGGTAACATTCAGCTATTCATTGAAAGCGACCAATGCAGATGGGGAAGAGTCGGAACCGGAAGGGGGAACGAGGAACGAAGTCGTTTCCGGAACAATCTATACCGTATCCTACGAAATGGAAACTCAATCGCTCAATATAACTGAATAATCTGTCCGTAATCGACCGGTCTTTATAGGCCGGTTGCGGACTTTTACCAGATTATATTCTCTTTCTGATATCAGTACAGACCGTGTCCTCGACAATTATTCTAGTACAAAGACCGGATGGTTGGGAGTACTGGCTTCAGGGCGGTAGGTAAAGCCTTCCCATTTGAATGTCTTGATTTGTTCGGGGGCTTCTATCCGATTTTTTAAGAGAAATCGGGTCATTTCTCCGCGACACATTTTGGCGTAGACGGTAATGCTTTTGAGTTTTCCCTCTTTTTGTACCAAAAAATCAGGGGTAATGACGTGCACGGCTTCGGTGATGCGTTCCCAATGAAACAGGTCTTTCATTTCTGCACTGGCAAGATTGACAAGTATGCCTCCCTGCTTACGGATGGCTTCGATAAACCAGCTGGTCAGTATGGGTTTCCAGTAATCAAACATTGTGCAATCGTGTTTAGGCAGGCATACGTTGCCTTCGAGACGGTAGGAATGAATCAGGTCGAGCGGACGCAACAAACCGTACAAAAAGGAAGTGATAAGCAGATGCTCTTGTGCATAAGTGAAATCATCGAGCGTAAATGATGAGCCATTAATGTGCTTGAATACCATACCTGTATATGCCAGCAAGGCGGGGAGTGAAGGTGTGTCGGGTGAAAAGAAGTTCTGATAGCGCAGGTAGTTCTCGGCAGCCAGCTTGGTATTGATATGGAGCAGTTTGCCTAAATCATCGGCACTGAATTGATTCATTTCCATAGCGTTTGCCAGGGCTTCGTTTTCGAAGTAGGGTAAGGTGGTAAAAGGTAAGGTGACCCGGGGGTGACGTTCGGTCATGGTTTTGGCACACGAAATGAATAGTAGCATACAAATTTTGTTTTTTAGAGGTTAAAAGAATAAAGTAGTTGAGGCGTTGACGCCCCAACTACTTTATTCCTTTATTTATATTCTTGCCAACTCTTTATCTTGATGTCTTCCTGCTTCATCTGACAGAAAGCTTCGATAAAGGCTTTTGCCAGGCGGGCATTGGTAATAAGCGGGATGTTATGGTCGATGGCACCCCGGCGGATACGGTATCCGTTGGTCAGTTCACGTTTGGTGTGATTTTTCGGAATGTTTACAATCAGGTCAAACTTATGACCGGCAATCATCTTCATTACGTTGTTTTCGGCATGTGGACGTTCATCGGGCCAGAATACCGGAGTGGTAGGAATGCCGTGTGAATTGAGGAACGTGGCTGTACCAGCTGTGGCATAGATGTGGTAGCCGTTCTTGCTCAGTTCGTGGCTGGCATCCAACAGGTCGACTTTTGATTTTGTGGCACCCGAAGAAAGCAGGATGGATTTTTTCGGTATCTTGTATCCGGTGGCTATCATTGCATTCAGCAGGGCTTCGTCGAAATCATCACCCAGGCAGCCTACTTCTCCGGTAGATGACATGTCTACTCCTAATACCGGGTCGGCATTCTGCAGACGCGCAAACGAGAACTGGGAAGCTTTTACGCCTATCCAGTCGATGTCGAATGCCGACTTGTCGGGACGGGTGTAGGGAGCATCGAGCATGATGCGTGTGGCTGTTTCGATGAAGTTGCGTTTCAATACTTTCGATACGAAGGGGAAGCTGCGTGAAGCACGCAAGTTACATTCGATAACCTTTACTTCGTTTTTGCGTGCCAGATACTGGATATTGAACGGACCGGAGATATTCAGCTCTTGTGCGATGCGCCGGCTGATTTTCTTGATTTGGCGAGCTGTCGAGAAGTATATCTGCTGTGCGGGGAAGACCAAAGTGGCATCACCCGAGTGTACACCGGCATATTCGATGTGCTCAGAGATGGCATATTCTACAATTTCGCCGTTTTGTGCCACGGCATCGAATTCGATTTCCTTGGTTTCCTGCATGAATTGGGATACCACTACAGGGTATTGCTTTGAAACCTCACTTGCCATTTGGAGGTAACGCTTCAATTCTTCTTCATCGTAGCATACGTTCATTGCAGCACCGCTTAATACGTACGATGGGCGCACCAGAACAGGATAGCCTACTTTTTCCACGAATTTCTCTACGTCTTCCAGGCTGGTCAGTTCCTGCCAGGCGGGCTGGTCGATACCTAGTTGGTCGAGCATCGCTGAGAACTTGTTGCGGTTTTCGGCACGGTCGATGGAGATGGGTGAAGTACCGAGGATGGGTACCGACTGGCGGTAAAGCTTCATGGCAAGGTTGTTCGGGATTTGTCCGCCTACCGACACGATGACACCGCGGGGCTGTTCCAGATCGATGACATCCAGCACACGCTCGAATGATAATTCGTCGAAGTACAGGCGGTCGCACATATCATAATCGGTCGATACGGTTTCTGGATTATAGTTAATCATGATTGATTTGTATCCCAGTTTGCGTGCAGTCTGGATGGCATTCACCGAGCACCAGTCGAACTCTACCGACGAACCGATGCGATAGGCACCTGAGCCAAGCACAATGACTGATTTTTCGTTCTTATAATAATTGATGTCATAGCCTTCGGTGCCATATGTCATATAGAGATAATTAGTCAGTTCAGGATGTTCCGAAGCCACGGTGTTGATACGTTTTACTGCAGGAAGGATACCCAGTTGTTTGCGATAGTCGCGTACCATAAGATTTTCTTTTTCCATGGTTCCGTTTGCAGGCTTCAATACGAAACGGGCAATTTGGAAATCGGAGAATCCCAGGCGTTTTGCCTCACGCAATACATCAGCAGGAAGTTCTTCCAGTGTGTTGTAAGTCTGTAACTTGTGCTTGTAATCAACGATGTTTTTCAGGCGTTCGATGAACCATGGGTCTATCTTGGTCAGGTCGTAAATACGTTCGATGGTATAGCCTTCTTCCAATGCCTGTGCGATAGCGAAGATACGGAGGTCGGTGGGGTTTGCCAGTTCATCGTCCAGATTATCAAAGCGGGTATGGTCGTTGCCTACGAAGCCGTGCATGCCCTGTCCTACCATACGCAATCCCTTTTGGATGATTTCTTCGAACGAACGTCCGATGGACATGATTTCGCCTACCGATTTCATACTCGAACCAATACGGCGTGATACGCCCACAAACTTGGTCAAGTCCCAACGCGGAATTTTGCAGATGAGATAATCCAGCGAGGGAGCCACGTATGCCGAGTTGGTCGTGCCCATTTCACCAATTTCATCGAGGTTGTATCCCAAAGCTATTTTTGCAGCTACGAAAGCGAGCGGATATCCGGTGGCTTTCGATGCCAATGCGGAAGAACGGCTGAGGCGTGCGTTCACCTCGATGATGCGGTAATCATTGGTTTCGGCATGGAAAGCGAACTGAATGTTACATTCACCCACGATGCCCAGATGGCGTACACATTGCTTGGATATTTCCTGTAGCATGGTGACTTGTTCTTCTTTGAGCGAACAAGTGGGGGCAACTACGATGGATTCGCCGGTGTGGATGCCCAGTGGGTCAAAATTCTCCATGCTTGCTACGGTGAAACAATGGTCATTTGCATCGCGGATAACCTCAAATTCGATTTCTTTCCAGCCTTTCAGCGATTCCTCTACCAAGATTTGCGGAGAGAATGTGAAAGCACTTTCAGCCAGTTCGATGAAAGCTTCTTCCGTGGGGCAGATACCGCTTCCCAAGCCTCCCAGCGCGTATGCCGAACGAATCATTACCGGATAACCGATGCGGCGTGCGGCTTCGATGGCATCTTTAGTGTTTTCTACAGCTTGGCTGATAGGGGTCTTTAGCGAAATTTCATTCAGCTTCTTAACGAAAAGATCACGGTCTTCGGTGTACATGATGGCATCTACCGAGGTGCCCAGCACTTCTACGCCATATTCTTTTAATGTTCCGTTGGTATACAATTCAGTACCGCAATTCAGGGCGGTTTGTCCTCCGAAAGCCAGCAGGATGCCGTCGGGCCGTTCTTTCTTGATGATTTCGGTTACAAAATACGGAGTGACCGGCAAGAAATATACTTGGTCGGCAATGCCTTCCGAGGTCTGGATGGTGGCGATGTTGGGATTGATGAGCACCGAACGTATTCCTTCTTCGCGTAAGGCTTTCAGTGCTTGCGAGCCCGAGTAGTCGAATTCTCCGGCTTGTCCGATCTTGAGTGCGCCCGACCCAAGGACCAGGACTTTCTTTAATTCCTTTTTCATGGCATTATATAGATTTATGTTGAGTTAATAATTAATAGTGAATAATGAATAACGAGGGTTGTAGTCTGCTACCGTTGTTAATTATTCATTGTTCATTATTAATTGGATGGACTCTTTTTGCAAAGGAACAATTTATTTTTGAAGAAAACAAAGGTTTTGATTATCTTTGTCCCAATAAATTTAATGAGAAATTATAATATGGGAAAAGAAAAGATTATTTTGACCGGTGACCGCCCTACCGGTAAACTGCATATCGGACACTATGTAGGCTCATTGCGCCGCCGTGTGGAGCTTCAGAACTCGGGGCTTTATGATAAAATATTCGTGTTTGAGGCCGACGGACAGGCGTTGACCGACAATATCGACAATCCGGAGAAGATACGTCAGAACGTGATAGAGGTAGCGCTCGATTATTTGTCGGTAGGATTGGACCCTGCCAAGTCGACTATCTTTATCCAGTCGCAGATACCGGAGTTGTGCGAGCTTACCTTTTATTATATGGACCTTGTCACCGTATCGCGCTTGCAACGCAACCCGACGGTGAAGACCGAAATCCAGATGCGTAACTTCGAGACCAGCATCCCTGTAGGATTTTTCGTATATCCGATTAGCCAGGCGGCAGACATCACCGCTTTCAAGGCAACGACCGTCCCCGTAGGCGAAGACCAGGAACCGATGTTGGAACAGGCACGCGAAATCGTGCGCCGCTTCAACTATATTTATGGCGAGACATTGGTAGAGCCGGAAATCCTGCTTCCTGATAATGCCGCTTGCCTGCGCTTGCCCGGTACGGACGGAAAGGCGAAGATGAGCAAGTCGCTGGGCAACTGTATCTACCTTTCCGACCCGGCTGATGAAGTGGAGAAGAAAGTGCGCAGCATGTACACCGACCCTACGCACATCAAGGTGAGTGACCCCGGCAAGCTGGAGGGCAATACGGTATTTACGTATCTCGATGCCTTCTGCCGTCCCGAACACTTCGAACGTTATTTGCCCGAGTATCCCAATTTGGACGAGCTGAAGGCTCACTATACCCGTGGCGGTTTGGGCGATGTGAAGGTGAAAAAGTTCCTGGCGGCTATCATGCAAGAGGAATTGGAGCCTATCCGTGCCCGCCGCAAAGAGTTCGAGAAAGACATTCCGGCTATTTACGACATGCTGAAGAAAGGGTGTGAGGTGGCACGTGAAGCCGCTGCACAGACACTTGATGAGGTGCGCCGTGCCATGAAAATCAATTATTTCGATGACGAGGCGTTGATAGCTGAGCAAGCCAAGCGGTTCGGGCAAGAATAATTATATGGAAAGGGGCTTATTTGCCATGGAACGGCTAGATAAGCCTCTTTTCCATTAAGAGAATAAGAAGCTGTTTTGAGAAGCTGTTTTGAATTTCTCCAAAAAGTTTTTCTTGGCTTGATGTATCCGTTTTCGTGTGTGCTTTGGGCGATTTTTTGGTCCTTTCCGCTCCTGTTCTTCGTCAGATAGCCCGC
>NZ_NFKD01000067.1:0-25837 GCF_002160215.1 Bacteroides sp. An19
CTGTTCCGCCGTTGGGAATACGACGGCAGGGGCAGGCTCGTGCAGGCGGTCGATGTGAAAGGCAACGCCACCCGCTATGCCTACGACCGTGCCGACAACCTCATCCGCCTTGAGGAGCCCGACGGCAACGTGCACCGTTTCGAGTACGACGCCATGGGCAACCTGGTCCATGCCGCCGACAACATCCGTGAGGTCAGATTCACCTACGGGGCTTTGGGCGTGCTGAAAAGCCGTGAGCAGGAACGGCACCGCATCACCTTCGGCTACAACAGCGAGCTGCAGCTCCGCCGTATCGGGAACGAGGCGGGCGACAACTATTTCTTCGGGCTGGACGGGCTGGGACAGGTCATTACGGAGACAGGCTTCGACGGCCTGCGCCGCGAGTACGAGCGTGACGGGGCCGGACGGATCACACGGGTGAACCGTCCCGGCGGCAAATGGACCGGATACCTCTACGACGGGCTGGACAACATCCTGAAGGAGGAACAGTACGACGGCGAGGTGTCCCTTTACACCTATGACAAGGACGGGCTGCTCGTCAAGGCACAGAACGCGGAGAACCTGCTGGAGTTCACCCGTGACAGGAAGACGGGACTGGTCACCGGGGAAAAACAGGGAGAATATACCGTCAGCCGCACGTATGACAGCGAAGGCAACTGCACCCGCATCACCAGCAGTCTGGGCGCGGACATCCGCCATACATACGACCGGGAGGGTAATCTGCAAACCATGCAGGCGGGCGAGGGCTGGCAAGCGTCCTGGGTGCGTGACAACACCGGGCTGGAGGTGCAGCGCACGTTCTCCGGCGGCGTGACCGTCAGGACGGAGCGCGACCGTTTCGGGCGCGAGGTGCGCAAGTCCGTGCGGTCGGGCGGCATCGAGCGCGGGGCGTACCGTTACGAGTGGGGCATCGCTAACCGGTTGCTCGCCAAGGAGAACGAGCTGACCGGAACGGTCATGCGCTACGACTACGACCGTTTCGACTTCCTCATCCGCCAGGAAACGACAGACGGCTCCGAGACGGACGTGATATACCGCGTGCCTGACTTCGTGGGAAACCTCTTTGAAACACCGGAAAGGAAAGACCGCAAATACGGTGCGGGAGGACGGCTGCTGGAAGACCCGGATTGTTTCTACCACTACGACGACGAAGGAAACCTCATTTTTCGCGAGTTCAAGGAGTTGCAGGACAACGCCGTGCCCCATGACCGCAGGCGCATGGAAAAGGAACGCGGCATCCGCTGCCGGGCTACGGGCATGGGATGGCTCTACGAGTGGGCGTCCAACGGCATGCTGAAGAAAGTCGTACGTCCGGACGGCAGGCCGGTGGAGTTCCGTTACGACGCGTTAGGACGCCGCATCGCCAAGCGGTATTTCGGAAAGGTAACACGCTGGGTGTGGGACGGAAACGTGCCGCTGCACGAATGGTGCTACAAGGTAGCGGAAACACAACGGGACGAAGAGGGAAACACCCCTCCGAAAGAACCGGCAGAAGATATCACCACCTGGGTGTTCGAGGCAGGCACGTTTGTTCCTGCGGCAAAGCTACAGGATGGCAAGCAGTATTCCATTATGTCCGACTACTTGGGTACACCCATTCAGATGTATGACGGACAAGGAAATAAGACCTGGGATTGCACGCTGGATATTTATGGGAAAGTGCTTGCCGTTGATAAGGGTACGGAGTTTGATTGTCCGTTCAGGTTTCAAGGACAGTATGCGGATGAAGAAACAGGATTGTATTACAATCGCTTTAGATACTATGAACCGGAGATTGGTAGTTATATAAGTCAAGATCCAATCAGCTTTTTTGGAGGAAATCTTGCTCTCTACACATATCCACATAATCCTAATATATTATTTGATGCTTTAGGATTACACATAATGAAGGGAGAAATCTATAGCCAAAAAGGAGGAGATTTAATTCTCCAAAAGGAATATTATAGTGGACGAACACATAAAGGTAAGCTAAATTTCCAGCAGCAACTTTTAACCCATACTGAAAGATACTTTTTAGATGAAGTAGAAGATATTGTGAGCCCTGGTAATCATTTAAAAATGACAGGTACATTAAATCCTTGTCGCCCTGGTTGTCAACCTGCTATTCGGCGTTTTGTATTAAAAAATAATGTAACTGTTGAATATTTTGCAACAGATACTAACACCAAATTTGAATGGTACAAATCTGCTGATGGTAAAGTTATTCAAATTGAAAATGGTATAAAATATGAGTATAGATATGATGAAAATTTAAATCAAAAAGGAAGTCGAAAAAAGAAACATCATTAACAAACATAAATCAAAAAATTATGGAAAAAAACGATTTTATAAAATATTGCAAAATATTACTGCGTAGTGTATCTGTAAATATAGAAGAGCAGACTTCAAACTGTTCAAATATACTTATTCTCAAAAGTTTAAATTTACCCGATTTTATAACTTTTATAGAAGAACAAAAAGAAATTATGTTCTTTTTTCACTACGATAAAGATACTGTATACTTAATAAAAGATAGAGAAACTTTTAATCCTCCCATTTATTATAATGACGGGGATCTTTTTCTTGAAGAATCTTCTAATTTTCTACTTATAGAATTAGCCTTATGGATTTCAACAAAATCTAAAAATACATATTCGTGTCATAAATTTGATTATTTAAAAATACGTGACTATTTTCCTATTTGGATTAGATATGACTACTGTTTACATACATTAAGGATAAATGAAAGTTTGTCATCCTTTTTCATTCGAAAAAGAGATATAAAAATAACATTTGTAGCGCCAACAAAATTGATTTTAAATAAAATATTAATGGATTTAGCTATAGCAAATGAAAAACAAAAATCTCTATCTAACACTTACAATAAAGAAAAGATATTAGATAATAAAAAAGTTATATTACAAATAGACGAAACTATAGTAAAACAAGATATAGAATTGAATGAACTAATTGAAAAATGGATAGTCTTACTATCTAGTAGTGCAATAAATAAAATTAAAACAAAACTTTCAACATCTCTAACTAAGGAAACATTCTCTCAAAATGAAAGTTTATCAAAAGCAGAACTAAAAGAAAAAGCCGACCTATTATACAATAATCTATATATCAATAAAATAATTATAGACAAAAAATTTATCAACATACATTTTTTGTCTCAAAATTTGTTTCCTGATTATATTATTAATTGTATTGTAAATACCAAACTATCAATTAAAGAATATTACTTAGAACCAAATGTTTAAATTTAAGAATGTAGAGGCTTATGGGTAGTTTATCAGAGTATAATAATTTGGAAGAAAAAAGTCAGTATTACAATTGTACAAAAATTGATAATATACAAGACTTCGACAATATCTTCCAAGATATTGTCCAACATCAATCTGAATATGTCTTTCGTTCAGTGAATGAAGCCAGATTCAAACTTTATTCATCAGCTCAACGCCAGTGGATATGGAATGATTTATTCAAGAATTATCATTCTTATGAAGATTATATTAACAGTCGCATTGTTTTGGTTCAGAACCATCAGGATATAATATCCTTCTTTTCCAACAACAAAATTTCACTGAATGATTTTGCCATTCTTGCACTACTTCAGCACTATGGTCAGCCGTCTCCATTGGTTGATTTCACCTATAATCCACACCTCTCCTTGTTCTTTGCATTTGATCGTGTCAGACTGGGAGCAACAGGAAATGAGATTGACAATTATGTTTCTCTATACCGCTTAAAACATACACATCCTTGTTTTTGTAGCATACAAAAAGTCAATGAACATGGAGCCGTTACATTAAGTAATACCTTAAAGGACTTAGGAATTCCTATATCTCAAATAGATACCAAAAAGGTTTTATTTGACATTCAAAACCTTACATACAAACAATATGCTGATATTGGAATTATACTTGTTCATGGAGATAAAATGGGAATAACAAACATTAAAATTCCCTCTTTAGGTTTTGCCTGTACCTACAACATCACCAATCCGAACCTAAAAAATCAAGAAGGACTGTTTATGCTGAATACAACAGAAAATGAACCTTTAGGAGAACTGGTAAGAAAAAAACACCGATATGTATCTCCTCTCATTGATTGTTATAACATCAATAAAAAATTGGAGTCGCATATAAGAAAAACATATCTCAATCCATTAGGAATAGATTGTTCTATGATTTATCCGAAAGATCAGGATTCACAAAATTTGCAAAAGTGGTTTGCAAGTTTTCCTAAAATTTAGGATGGTTATTTATTCAATGTATTGACAATCAATAATATAATTGTTATTGTCAATATATATATTTATGGATTCACATTACAAATATTCATCAAATTAACAAAACGAAATTCAGACTGATGTCGAAGGCTATAAAGGAAATCTTTCCTACTTCTGTTTTCTATGTTGTCTTTTATGCGGCAAATTCCATTTGTTCACTCCAAAGATTCAACAGCATGTGGGCAGAAAAGCATTTCCCTGAAAATTGGAAAGGTATTTATGTTCAGGGCTAATAAACCTAATAAACCCCGTCATCCGTTAGGTTATCTCGCTCAGAAACACTATCTTTGCCGTAAGTCTATACAACAAATATATGAGTAGAATCAAGATTAAAGATTTCGGTCCGATAAAAGCGACAACATCTGCAACGGACGGATGGATAGATATAAGTAAGGTGACTGTCTTTACCGGCAACCAGGGCAGCGGTAAAAGCACGGTCGCCAAGCTGGTTTCCACCTTCACATGGATGGAAAAGGTTCTGACACGGGGTGATTTTAAGGAGAAAGAATTTACCGCCGCCAAGTTTAAGAACAAGTACTGCGGCTATCACCGCATTTCCAATTATTTCATAAAGGAGCGTACCGAAATTGTCTATGAAGGAGAAGCCTACAGGTTTACCTATACCCGACAAGGTGAATTTGTTATAGAGAAGAAATCCGGTGCGTTGGATGGATATGTGCTTCCGCAAATCATGTATGTGCCGGCTGAACGGAATTTCATCAGCATGGTCAATAGCCCGAACCTGATCAAGGACTTGCCGGATGCCTTGCTGGGCTTCCTTACGGAATACAACAATGCCAAACAGCGCATCAAGGGAGGTCTGGAACTACCCATCAACAATGCGCAGCTTGAATACAACAAGCAGAATGACATTGTATCCGTCAAAGGCGAGGACTACAAGGTGAAGCTCATGGAGGCATCCAGCGGCTTCCAGTCTGTCGTGCCGCTCTATCTGGTATCATTGCATTTGTCCGAGTCCGTAAAAGGTCAGGCAGGCAATGCGCAGAAAATGAGCAGCGATGAAGCCAAGCGGTTCGAGGCGGAAGTAGCCAATATCTGGAACATGCCGGACCTGACGGACGAACAGCGGCGAATAGCCCTCTCAGCTGTGTCGGCAAGATTCAACAAGGCGGCATTCGTCAATATTGTGGAGGAGCCTGAACAGAACCTCTATCCCGAATCGCAATGGATGATTATGAAACAGTTGCTGGCTTTCAACAATTCATTGGATGCAAACCGCCTGATTGTCACCACGCACAGCCCGTACCTTATCAACGGCCTGACAGTTGCCGTCAAGGCAGGCATGCTCTTGGCATCCTGTTCTTCGTCTGACGGGATGAGGGAAAGGATAAATTCCGTTTTTCCCGCAGAATCGGCCATACAGCCCGATGAGATAGCCATTTATGAGTTCAATGAGGTCAAAGGGACTGTAACCGTATTGGACACATATCACGGGCTGCCTTCCGATGACAACTTCCTCAACAATATGCTGGAGAGAACGAACGAAGATTTTGCGGATTTATTGGAAATACAACAGGAACTATGATAGATTTTTTCCCGAAAGAGTATATCGTTTCGTCAAGCAGACGCAAGTTCGGTATATGCGACCGTCCGGCTCCTGCTGCCGAAAAGGCATACATTGCAGAAAAACAGGGGCAGGACTGGATTGCGGCGGTGGACAATTATCCCCAGATAAAGGTGAATTTCGTACCGGTTGACCATTGCATCGAGCTGCGCAGGGCGGACGGAAGTATGGACAACCGCTGCGACGGCTGCTTGTTTTATAGAGATACAATCATATTTGTGGAGTTGAAACAGAGGAAAGGCAAGGGCAGCCAATGGATAAAGGACGGCGAACAGCAGTTGCGTTCCACCATCGGTTATTTCGAGCGGCAGGAAGAGGCTCGTGATTTTCTCGTAAAGCAAGCCTACATAGCCAATAGCGAAAAACCGTTTTTCCGGACAGGACAGGCTGTACGGATGGAGCGTTTCTTTTCAGATACAAATTATATATTGAGAATAGAAAACAGGATAAAAATAGAATAACTGATAAACTTTGTAATAAATTCGGCGGATTCGGAAACCGATTCCTATATTTGCATTGTTTATAATGTGTTTTACTTGGAGTCTGTTTAAATTTTGTTCAGGTTAATTTTGCGAATTATTTTCGAGGATGTTTTCCTGGTTTTATGAGGAGTATAGCGGGCTATCTGACAAATAAAATCAGAAAAACAGACCGGAAACAAACTCAAAAGAACCTAATATACATATTACTTTATCGGAAAATTTAAACAGACTCTCAATTTGTGCAGTGTTTTCGGCGAAAATCGGAACAGATAAATCTGCATAGCAGCTTACCTTTGTACCGTTAATACGAAGTTTCATTTAATACCGAATTTTAGTTATGGTAGATAGTCAAAAAATTAGGTTTCTCAACGAGGTGGTCTCCAAGTCCAGACCGCAAAATGTGGATTACACACCGCACAATGGATGTTTTTGTGTCCTCCTCTTTGCATTGCAGCCCATTGATTGGGTAAGTGTCCAACAGCGTGACTTCAAACTTACGGGAGAACTGAAAGAAAATGAGTCGCTTTCCGTTACCCTTATTATCGGCAGCGAAGCACTTTTCAGTATCTCAGATCTTCCCTATGTGGCGCCTCAAGGCGACCGTACACCTATTTTCCAGATTCTCCGCGCTTCCATTTGTTGTGCGTATGGAGCATTGCGTTTGCCTTATCTGCACCGCAATATACGCAAAATCGATGGAAAAGATTTCCCTTTGGCAAAGTCTGATTCAGCACAGCGGATAAATTCGGAAGTCGGTTTTATGAAGCGGTTGGCAAAAGTAAGCAACGACGCCAAACATCATGTAAGGGCGCGGGCGGTATTGATTCATCCTGCCTCAAGCCGGTTGAAGAATGTCATTTCTTATTATAAGGAGTACGAAACAGGTACATACAACCAAATCAATGCTTCGCTGGAGGCTTTGAAATCTCTTGCTCCTGACAGGGACAATGTGGAGGGTGGTACGCCCGATGTGTTCGCATGGGACTACTATTCAGACGATCCTGGCGAAGCCTATAATCTTCGCATAGCTGCACTCAATGCCCACAGCAAAGAGAAAGAACGTTTTTGGTGGGATTATTTAAAGCTGAACATTTTCCTGAGCGATTCTGAATACGAGGCCGCTTATTATGTATTGATGAACCGTTGGCAGGTTCCCGTAATTCAAAAGTGGATAGCCGAATACCGGGATAGGGGGTATTATGAGTCTCAGCGGGCGCAGGATTATCTCCTCTTCTATATCAAGGCAAGCGAAAAGGCTCCGGTCCGTGTCTTGAATTCCCAGGGAGTCCCGGTCAAAATCAAAATGATTCCACGGTAGCAAGTATTTATCACTGCATTCTTAGGGTAAAGCCGAAACGTTTGTTAACATATAGGTGGCAAATGTTTCGGCTTTTGCTTTGTTTCTATTAAGAATTCTTATACTTTTGCCCTGAAAACAAAACCGACCGGACGGTTTAATAATATGAAGGTGACGATAATATGTGAGACATGTGCCAAAGATTTGGTGGTACTGCATTTAAAAAGGCATAGGAATACGTCTCATTCGAAAATTCCACTTTTGTTTGAGCCTTCCTATGCCTACAAACCGACTAATTGGATTTGTGTAAGACAAAAATAGTAAAAAGTGAAAAGAGAGTAGAATAATAACCCGATAAAAATGTATATGTTGCCAAATTTAATGATTACAATGCAGAATATAAATAGATTTATTGAATTTCTTCTTCCGAAATCATACCTTTGTATCAAAACAAATTTATAAGTATGCAAAGTGTTAAAGGAACAGAAACAAAAAATTTGATACGAGAAGCTGCATTTAGATTGTTTCTGACTGAAGATTATGAAACGGTTTCTCTGAAAGATATAGAAAAAATTACTAAAATGACAAGAGGGTGTACTTCTTATCATTATCCGACAAAAAAGGATCTATTAGTGGACGTTATTAATGTGTATATTTTAGATACACAAAAAAACAAGCATCAATCTGATAGCATTTATGATATGTCTTTATTGGAATATATAAATTATTATGTAGAGAATATTGCGAAAACTATGGATAGACTTTCTCAGTTTGTTATGCCAGAAGCGCAAATCAATGGAACACGCGCGTATATGAATTTGGTTTTACAAGCAGAAAAATATTATCCGGGATTTCATCAAATGCTTAATGAAATAGAAAGTCAAGAAATTATGCAATTGAAAGCGATATTAAAACGGGCACAAGATAAAGGTGAAATACGTAACACATGCAATATAGAATTATTTGCTCAGCAAATGAGATTAGTTTTTTTAGGAAAGTCGTATCAAGATGCATTAAAAAATGGACTGAACATAAATGCTTTAAAAGAGCAACTCTATTTTTTATATTTTCTAATTAAAAGTAAATAGTAATGGAAAATGATGTTTTTATTACGGGAACATCCTGCTATTTCCCGAATGCCCCTGTATTCAATGAATACATGGAAGATTATTTGGGTTTAATTACTGGACAACATTCTAGAGTTAAGCCCATAATACTGAAACAAAATGGAATTAAACAGCGTTATTACGCATTAACGAAAGAACAAAAGATTACCCATACGAATGCAGAAATGGCTGTTTACTCTATTGTAAAACTATTAGAGCAATCTTCTATAGGAGATCAGGATGTAGAGTTATTATCGTGTGCGACATCAAGTCCAGATCAAATGCTTCCATCTCATGCTTCTATGGTGCATGGTCTGTTAAAAAAGAAGCCCTTAGAAATCTTTTCGGCTTCAGGAATATGCCTATCTTGTCTTCAGGCTTTTAAAGTAGCATATTGGGGCATTTTATCTGGAGAAAAAAAGAATGCAATATGTAGCACTTCAGAGTTGACATCTGCAACATTACTGTCTAAAAATTATGATATCGAATATGAAAAATGTGCAGATCTTGGAGTTCAACCATATATGGCACTTGAAAAAGATTTCCTACGGTTTATGCTTAGTGACGGAGCTAGTGCCGTTTTGCTCCAAAATAGTCCTGGTACAGGGAAAGCATTACGTATTGAGTGGGTAGAAATGGTATCTTATGCCAATGAACTTCCAACCTGTATGTTCATGGGGGCAGAAAAAAGAGAAGATGGGGAGTTAAAGAGTTGGAAAGTCTTTAGTAATCAAGAAAGAATAGACCGTTCTCTTTTTGTTGTAAAACAGGATGTTAAATTGTTAGGCCTAAAAGCCGTACCATATTGGGCAAAACATATCAAATCTTGTTTGGAAATGCATAATGTCTCTCCTGACTCTATTTCTTACGTTATTCCCCATGTTTCATCTATGTTCTTCTATGATAAGATAATCAATGAATTGAAAAATGTGGGGGTGGGAATTGATGAAAGTAAGTGGTTTACCAATTTGCCTAAAGTGGGAAACATTGCATCTGCGGCTATTTTTGCGGCATTGGATGAGTTTTGGAGAACACATGAACTTAAATCCGGTGAAAAAATTTTGCTGTTAGTACCTGAAAGCGGACGCTTTTCTTATGGAACCGTATTATTAAGTGTAGTCTAAATTTGGAAATTAGCGGCAAAAACTTTATCTTTGTCCCTCGTATAAAATAAAGCTTGATACATTAAGTACAGGTGTCATATTCATCTTTCAAACGAAAGTGGAAATTTCAAAAAGACGAGATGGTATATGATGACTTGCGCTATACATTGTCATATAGCACAGGTGCGTCAATACGTCTTTAGCTTTTTCCACTAGCTGTTTGAGTCTTGATTGCGTCTGTGCTATTTTTCAATGTTACGCGCAGTTATAAAATGGATCCGGACTTAAAACGAAAGATAATCAATGAAGCATACAGGCTATTCATTGCAAAAGGTATAAGAAATACTTCATTTTGCGATGTAGCTTTGGCTGTGCATAAGTCCAAGGGGGCGGTTATCCATCATTTCCCTTCTAAAAAACAATTGGTAGATGCTGTCATCCGTTTGCGCTTTTTCCCTGCTTCTAAGCTTACCTCGGAAATGGCATCCAGCCCGCACGAAAATTGGAATGAATTCACTCTTTTGTATAGGAATCCTATTGAACGTGCAATATCTGATTTCCCCGAGGAGTTGAAAGGAAACGGCTTGATGCATTATTTGCAATTTGTATCTTCTGCTGGTGAATACATGGATGAGTTTTCCCGTTTGTATCAGGAGTTGCTGTTTCAAGAACAGAACTTTCTTTTGGAAGTAGTTTATAAGGCATCACGGGAACATAAATTGGCTGTACATGACGCATATAGTTTTAGCCGGCAGTTTTTCGATTCTTCTATTGGAAAAACTTTCTTATGTTCGCTCTGAAAAATACTTCTGGGACACATCTGTATCTTCCCTTTTTGATTCCTCAATCTTATAGTTACAACTCAATCTAAAATACTGTATAATTGTTATTTATGCTCTATTTTGAATTTGTCGTATGCTGACTTTAGGATGATTTTTGAGGCATTTTCACTTGTGTAGTGAGAAAGATAGTGGATGACCTGATGAAGAAAGCGGTAACTTCCCAGTAAATCATCCAAAGCACACCGAAAATGAATACATCACCCCCAAAAACTTTTTGTAGAAATTCAAAACATAGGAACTAGATATGGATATCTGTTTTTTTATTCCTTGAAAAAGTCTATCTTTGCAAATAAATACCGACTGGTCGGTTTATATAATAAGTGATGACGAAGAATCTTCGCTATTTGTTGCAGGCCGATTTTTGTCTATATAAGCAATGAGTAACAAAGAGAAAATGTAAATGAAAATCAGTTTGTACCCCCGGTCTCTTCTGGCAAAGATTGCTGTAGGATATGCCGTTATACTTTTAATCATAGGAAGTATTATATATACAGGTATTTATGAATGGAAAGAGCGCAAAGTAAGGGAACAGGAAGCCAGACAGATCAGTAGCCGTAAACAGGAGATACATGATGTATATGTTAGGATGCTCGAACTTTCTTCCTTCTCGGAAACTTTCATAGAATGGGAAACGGAGGACTTACAGGCTTACCATAGGCAAAGGCTGTCTGTTGATAGTCTTTTGTGCAACCTCAAAGGTTGGTTGGTCGATGCGCATCTTGACAGCATCCGCAGATTATGGGAAGATAAAGAACAACTTATGGGGCAATACATGGTGACGGTACGTATGAAAGAGGACATGGACAGGAAGATTGCCCGGCAGATACCGGAAATAGCTCGTCAAAGTATGCTGGATGATGGTAATAAGAAGCGTAACTTTTGGAAAAGACTCTTCAGAAAGCGGAAGAATGACAGGCCTTCCTCTACGGCTTCCCGCTTGTACGATTTGGACAGAAATGTTGTAGATAGGCAACAGGAATACACGCGCAGGCTATTAGGGCAGGCGGATAGTCTTGCGGGAAAAAACAGGGAACTGAACGGACAGCTGAGGGCTATGCTCAGATACATGGACAGAACACTTTTGAAAGAACTGAAACAGAGAGAAGACAGGATAGCTGAGGCAGAAAAGCGTTCTTTTGCCACTACCAGTGGGCAAATCGCAATCATGGTGCTGCTGCTTGGAGTATCGTATGCAGTTATACATCGGGATATGGCACGTATCAATAGGTATAAAAGACAACTGGAAAAAACGGTCGGGCAACTGGAAAAGACCGTTTCTGAAAACAAGGTCTTGATTGAAGCCCGGAAAAGGATCATGCTGACTGTTACTCATGATTTACGTACGCCGCTTACTGCCATCGGCGGCAATATTGAACTGCTTTTAACAGAAGAAAACAAGGCTAAACGGGAGGAATACATCAGGACGATACGCCAAGTTACAGACCGTATGGCTTCCATGTTGGCCGGACTGCTGGATTTTTTCAGGTTGGAAAGCAATAAGGAAAAGCCGAACCCGGTTCCTTTCAGGATTCAAAGCATTACCGATGCATTGCAAGCAGAATTTATGCCTTTGGCTATCGAAAAGGGATTGAGGTTTGAGGTGGAGAATGGCTGTGATGCCGTAGTGGTGGGCGACAAGAAGCGGATTCTCCAGATTGGTGCCAATTTATTGTCTAATGCGGTTAAGTTCACTTCACAAGGCAAGATAACCCTTCGAACTGACTTTTCAGGTGGAGTCTTGTCTTTGGAAGTTGAAGATACAGGCACAGGAATCAGTGAGGAAGAACAGATGCGCATCTTTACAGCTTTTGAAAGGTTGCCGAATGCCGTTACCGTGGAAGGAGTCGGATTAGGACTGGCTATCGTAAAAGGGCTGGCGGAATTGCTGGGTGGAAAAATAAAATTGAATAGCCGGCTGGAAAAAGGAACTTGCTTTACGTTCTTGCTTCCTTTATCCTTAGCGGAAGAGATGCCTATGGAAAGCGGAGAAAAAATTTCAAGGGTGCTTCCGTTTACGGTATTGGCATTGGACAACGATGAGGTATTGTTGGCCATGATGAAGGAAATGTTTATCCGTCAGGGAGTACAATGTACCGTGTGCGCAAACGTGCGGGACATGATCGAACACTTACGATACCAGAATTATGATGTATTGATTACTGACTTGAAAATGCCACAGATGAATGGGTTTGATGTGCTTAAATTATTGCGGATGGCAAATGTCGGCAATTCACGTACGATTCCGGTCATCGCAGCTACAGCAACCGGAGGCGATATTTCCGGCTTGTCTGAGGCTGGGTTTGTTGCTTGCTTGCGAAAGCCGTTTTCCGCAGATGAACTGATGCGGGTATGTGTAGGATGTCTGGGAAATAAGAGGCAGGAAGAGCGGGTGGATTTTTACGCATTATTAAAATGTAGTAACGGACGGGAAATGCTTGATACGCTGATCCGCCAGACACGTGATGATATGGATGCGATGAGGAAATGTTTGGAGAAGGAAGACCGGAAGGCTTTGAACGATTGGATACATCATTTGAGCAGTTCTTGGGAAATGATCCATGCGGCCAAACCGCTACGCGAAATGTATGAAAAACTCCATCAGATGCCGGAATGCACGCATGAGGAGCTTGTTTTGGCATTTCAAAATATAATAGATAAAGGAGGAGAAATAATTAAGTTGGCACAACAAACTATACAGGCTTATGAGGGTGATAGTTATAGAGGATAACATATTGTTCTGCGATTATATTTGTGGTTATTTGCAAAAGGCGGGATGGAAAACGGTAAAAATCCATCACCTTGCGCAGGCAAGAAGATTTATGCTCTCTTCTCTGGGTGAAGAAGATACCCTCTTGGCCGATTTGAGATTGCCGGACGGTGAAAGCACATCTTTGCTGGAATGGATGCGGAAACAGGGATATTCCCAACCTTTTATCATCATGACACAGTATGAGGATATACATGCGGCAATCCATGCGATGAAGTTAGGGGCCGAGGACTATATACTGAAACCATTGATAGAAGACAAGTTGCTGCCTGTAATGGAAAAAATAAGGAGCAGGAATCTGTCGTTTTCCAAAGTGATATACGAACGGAAAAGCAAAGCGTTCAATGAATTGTACCATTACATCCGTTTGGTTGCACCTACGGATATGTCCGTGCTTATCTGGGGGGAAACGGGAACTGGAAAGGAACATTTGGCCGGCAATATACACAGGCAAAGTTTGCGGGCCAATAAGCCTTATGTGACAGTTGATTGCGGTATGTTACCCAAAGAACTTGCTGCATCCGCTTTTTTCGGTCATGTTAAGGGGGCTTTTACAGGAGCCTTGAAAGAAAAGGCCGGATATTTCCAGGAAGCGCATGGCGGCACATTGTTTATTGATGAGGTGGAGAATCTTCCGCTTGAGACACAGCAGATGCTGTTACGTGCCATGGAAGAACGCAGGTATCGGCCGGTAGGAGGCGGACAGGACAGGAGGTCAGACGTACGCATCATTGCGGCTACCAATGAAAACCTGCACAAGGCAGTGGCGGAAAAGCGTTTCCGGGCAGACCTCCTTTATCGTTTGCAGGACTTTACGATGACGGTGCCTGCGCTGTGCCACTGCCCTGAAGATATTCTTCCGTTGGCTGATTTTTTCCGGCGACAATATAGTGAAAAATGGCAGTTGGAAGTTTCTGATTTTGACGAGCCGGCTAAAAGAATGTTGTTGGAACATAGCTGGCCGGGCAATGTGCGTGAATTGAAACAAGTGGTTCAGGCAGCGGTGGTGCTAAGTGAAGGGCAATGTATTTCTTCCAGGTACTTGAAGATAACCCCGACTTTAGGACCGGAAACAATGAAAGTCGGTAGAAATAGTAAGAAAATGCAGTCTCTCTTGCAGGAAGAAGAGCAAGCAGAACAACAGATAAGGCAGGCAATTGCCGAATCAAACGGGAATTTGACCCAGGCAGCGGCATTGTTGGGAATCAGCCGCCCGACACTGTACAAAAAGATGAATCGCTATGGTATATCAAATCAATAAAATATAGAGGATATTCCAATTTTCCCCCTTCCATCAAAGGTAATTCCGTTTCCGTTTTGCCAGCCGCGTTTCCGCCGGTTTTCGTGAGAATTTTCATAACCGGCTTCGCCGGGAAAATTCTCACGAAAAAGAACGCGGCGGCAACCGGAAACGGAATTAAGGAATGATTACAGGGGCAAAACTGCGACCGACGCGACGCATGAATGATTCTGAGCAACAGGCAGAGGCCTGATTTTTGACACCAGTCTTCAAACTAACAGAAATTCTCCAGTTATACATTACTTTCGTTGTTGGGCATCCGGTATCTTAAAGTTTACAGGGGGCTTCCAGCTCCCTCTGCTCTGCATGGCTTGGGCTGTGCGCAGCATCTGTCCTTTCCTTTATTCGTTCCTATCCGCTTATTTCTCTTGTGCTTCATCCGCATTTGTTTTTCACCCACATTTTTCCCTTTTCCCGGTCTGTTCCATGCTCTTTCCTGACATTTGAAGACACCTGATGACATGTAATGCCACTTTTTTAAAAATCAAAGGATTATCCAAATTATGTCTCTACTTTTGACGTGTCAAAACAAACCGTTAACACCTAAAAACGACGCGTATGACACAGAAAAGAGAAATGGAAAAAGAACCAAAAATGAAGCGTGCCCGCAAAGCTGCCGCCAAACCGGCAGCAGAGTCCGCGCCCTATGTGGAGCAAGTCAGCGAACTGCTGATGATCCACAATAAGAATGACCCGAAGGCTGGTGTCCAGACAGTCAGCGAGGCAGATGAAAAAGGCAACTGCAAGACTGTGCCTGCTGATGAAAGGCATGAGAACGAGTTCCTGAAGTTTGACAAGAATTCGAGCATACTCGAAAATTTCATTAAGAATTTCTGGAGCCAGTTCCGTGAACCGACCCACTTCCGCCTGATTCGCCTGACTTTTCAGGATTACAAGCGTAACAGGCAGGCCATAAAGGATTTGGCGGAAGGAAAACAGACGGACGCAGTGAAAGAGTTCCTCAAGCACTACGAGATCCGTCCGAAAAAGCAGAAGGAGGAACAAAACAAGAATCTAAAACAAGATGCGACAATGGCAAAGAAACAGACAGTGAACGAACAGCCGGCGGCAGCGCCCCAGTATGCCGAACAGCACACCGAAGTACAGCAGGCCGCGCAACAGTCCGCACAGCAGCCCGTACAGGAAGAACAGCCGCAGGGACCCTCCTACCGGTATAACGAGAACATGATAGACTGGGAAGGGCTGAAAAATATCGGGGTATCCAAAGAGATGCTGGAACGTATGGGAGTGCTTGACGGCATGCTCAAGGGGTACAAGACCAACAAGCTGGTGCAGCTGTCATTGAACCTGCCCGGGTTGGCGACCGTCCGCATGGATGCCCGCCTTTCCTTCATGAGCAACCCGAACGGCGAGGTGACGCTGGGCATTCACGGCATCCGCAGGGAACCGGAACTGGAACGCCCCTATTTCGGGCATATCTTTACGGAAGAGGACAAGAGGAACCTGCGTGAGTCGGGCAACCTGGGGCGTGTGGTAAATCTGGACTTCCGGAACAACGGCAATGCCGAACCTTGCCTGGTCTCGCTGGACAAGGTGACGAACGAACTGGTGGCGGTACGTCAGGAGCATGTGTTCATTCCGGATGAGATCAAGGGGGTGAAGCTGGAACCTGACGAGATTGCCCGCCTGAAAAACGGGGAGGCCGTCTATGTGGACGGCATGACGTCCAAAAATGGCAAGGAGTTCAACGCCACCATCCAGTACAGCGCGGAACGCAGGGGCATCGAATATATTTTCCCGAAGGACCAGGTGTTCAACCAGCAGACATTGGGAGGCGTCAAGCTCTCGCCCGAACAGCTCAAGATGCTTAGCGAAGGGCACACCATCCTGGTGGAGGATATGAAACGCAGCAACGGAACCACATTCTCGTCCTTTGTGACACAGGACCCGGAAACCAGCCAGCTGAAGTACACGCGGCATAATCCGGAAACGGGTGAGATCTACATCCCGAAAGAAATCAACGAAGTCCGCCTGACACCGGAAGACAGGGAGGCATTGCGCAAAGGCCAGCCCGTTTTCCTGGAGAACATGATTTCACGCGACGGCAGGGAGTTTTCCTCTTTTGTGCGCCTGAACATGAACAACGGGTATCCGCAGTATTCGCGCACGCCGGACGGATTCAGCGAGCAGCAGGAAGCCAGGATTCCTGCGGAAGTCTACGGCAAAGTGCTTTCGGCCAAGGAACGGGCGGACCTGCAGGACGGCAAGGCGGTGCTTCTTTCCGGCCTGAAAGGAAAAAACGGAAAGGAGTTTTCCTCCTATGCCAAAGTCAATCCGAGCACCGGCATCCTGAATTTCTACCAGGAAAATCCGGACCGGAAACGGAACATCTCACGAAACGCGGCACAGGCTGAGACCACCCAGTCCCAGCAACAGAAACGCAGTGCAAAACAGGCAGTCTGACAGAAACATCATTCATTCACGAACCCTTCTAAACAAGAACAATATGGGAAAGAAAAGCAACTGTATTTTTTCAGAAACCGACATGGACTGGACACGGCTTCAGTCTTTCGGAATCAGCAGACAGCAACTGGAAGACAGCGGCAATCTTGATCCGCTCCTTTCCGGAGAGGAGACAGCCGTCCTGTCCGTCCATTTGAGAACGGCCCTCATCGACCTGACGATGGATGCCACCATCCGCCTCGTGCGCAGTACGGACGGAAATGCGCTCATGGAAATCAACGGGGTCAGCCCTGATAACGGATCTTTTGAAGAATAACGATGGTCAAACCCGTTTCCCCGTGCTTCAGGCACGGGGAAACACCAATAACAAATAAAATGGAACATACACTCATATTGACAGACAAGCCCGAAGTGGGCAAGACAATAGCAAGAATCATAGGCGCGGACAAGCGCGGGAACGGATACATGGCAGGAGGCGGCTACATAGTGACCTGGACCTTCGGAAACATGCTTTCCCTGGCCATGCCGAAAGACTACGGCAAGGCACGTGTGGAGCGGAAGGACTTTCCGCTGGTGCCCCGGCCCTTCCAGCTGATGGTCAAGCATGTCCGTACAGACAACGGCTGGATTCCCGACATCAATGCGGTCAAACAGCTCAAGGTCATCGAGAAATTGTTACCGGAATGTTCCCGCATCATTGCCGCCACGGATGCTTCGCGCGAGGGTGAACTGCTGTTCCGGCAGCTTTACCGATATCTGGGATGCAGCCTGCCGGTACTCCGCCTCTGGATTTCCTCGCTTACGGAGCAGGCGGTGCGCGAGGGCATGAAGCGTATGCAGCCGTTGGAAATGTACGACGGCCTGTTTCGGGCGGGAGACAGCCGGGCAAAGGCAGACTGGCTGCTGGGCATGAACGCGAGCTATGCGCTCTGCCGGGCGACAGGCTTGGGCAACCATTCCCTGGGACGGGTGCAGACCCCCGTACTGGCCGCAATCAGCGGACGTTACCGGGACCGGGAGAACCACATAGCCTCAGACAGTTGGCACATTTATGTCAGTACCGCCAAGGAGGGCATCCCGTTCAAGCTGCGCAGCGTGGACACGTTTCACGACCGGGATCGTGCCGGGGAGTTCCATCGCGACTGCAGCCATGCCGGAGGTCTCCGCATCACAACCGTCACCCGGTGGGTCAAGGAACTTCCACCGCCTGCGCTGTACAGTCTGGGCGAACTGCAGAAGGATGCCGGCCGCTATTATGGATTGACAGTATGCGAAGTGCATGACATTGCACAGAGCCTGTATGAGAAGAAGCTCATCTCTTATCCGCGCACCTCCTGCCGTACCTTGTCGCCTGACGTTGCCGCCATGTTGCCGGACATTATGGGAAAGATGCTGGCTTGGGACGGTTTGAAAGCTTATGTACAGGAAGCGGGCATCGACCCTACGTGCCTGCCGGAACATGTTGTCGGATACGACAGCGCTGCCCATCCGGCCATCATCGCAACAGGAGTGTGTCCCGGAAGGCTCGAACTTGACCGGCGCGAGATGCAGGTCTACCTGCTTGTGGTTGGACGGATGCTTGAAACCTTCATGCCTCCTTGCAAGGTGGAGTGTACTACGGTAGATGCCGTATGTGCGGCACTCCGTTTCCGTGCAGACACTTTCCGGATAGTGGAACAAGGGTGGCACGGCATATTCGGCCGAAAGGGCGACATTGCCCCGGAAGATGCCGTTTTCCTGACCCTGCCCGATATTTCCGCCGGCGAGACTTTGCCGGTTCCGGCATGCAGCCTGGTGCGCCGGCGCAGCCTGCCGCCACCGCCCTATACCGATGCGCAGCTGGTGGAATATATGGAAAAGGCCGGGCTGGGTACGTCTTCTACCCGTGCGGCTATTCTCCACACGTTGCTTGACCGCAAATACATCCGTTATTCGGGCAAATACATCGTTCCCACACGCAAAGGGCTGTATATCTACGAGACGGTACGCGGCATGAAGATTGCCGATCCGTCCCTCACTTCCGGCTGGGAAGCGCAACTGGAAGACATGGAACAAGGCAAACTCGCCCAGGAAACATTTTTGAAGGAGGTGTCCAGGCTGGCGGGCGAGGTGACGGATGAGATTTTCCGTCTGTGCGGTTCCAAGGGAGAAAAATCCGAAGATGATACCGTTTAATGAATCCTTATCCGCTTGGCTGCATAAAGCCCGGCAAACAAAATGAAAAGGGATGCAGGCCGTGAGGTCTGCATTTTTTTATTTAGGTGAAAATATTTTTCCGTTTTTACGCAGCAAAGGTAGCGGATTGCTTTTTCCTGCCCAAGGCGAGCCCCCTTGGGGCTTGGTTGGCTGGGAAAAAATCATCCTCGCTTCGCTGCGGTATTTTTTCCCGCCAAGCCTTGTGCAGGAAACTGCCAATCCGCTACCCGGCCTTTGTAAAATCGGGAAAACATACCCCGATGGGGTCATTCACTTAAAATGAAAAGATATGAAAATCAGAATCATCAAATGCATCGGCAGGACGGTCATGGTGCTGTGCCTGTTCATCGGTACATTTCTCCTGCTGAAGAGCGGGATTGTATCCGCAAATATCCTTGTAGCCATCCTGTTGGCTGGAGAAACCATTTCGTTGGCATTCCGTGCCATACGTCTCTTTTTCAAGGCAGCCGTATGGCTGGCCGTATTCGGAATTTTATTGTAACTGTTAAAGCCAAGAACACATGAAGACAATAACAACTGCCCCTTCCGCCCCCGCCATGCCCGTTGCATGGCCGATACCGTATAATCCGTCACGTCCTGTGAAGCGGCGTTTTCCGGACACGGCAGACGAACCGCGTACCATAGGCTATTACCTGGAACCGTTGCGGGACATCGCCTCACGACCGGACAGGGCTGAACTGCTGAAGCTTTTCATGCAGGAAACCATAGAATAAGCCAATTAATAACCTTTTAAATTTTAGATTTATGTTTTTTGAACAGATTTACCAACTGATCAGCACAGGCACTGACCTGAGCATCAACATCCGCAGGATGAATGACAAATTGAATGTGGCGGTCATGCCCCGGAACAACGCCCTGAAAGAGGAACAGCAGCAACACATGGTGCCCCTCGTCCTTAGCGGGACACCTGAGGAACTGGACCGGGAGTTCCTGCAGGCGGTCATGGCACCGGTAAAGAAGGCGCTCGGCATCCTGACGAACCTGGAAGCTTTCGAGAAGGCGGCAGAAAAGACCGCTTCACAGGCCAAACCGGGAAAAACTGTCGAAAAAGAATCCAAAGAAGCCCGTGAAAAACGGGAGAAAATGGAAAAACTGATGAAGAAGGCGGACGATACGGCTGCGGCAAGCAGGTTTTCCGAAGCGCAGACCTGGTTAAAACAGGCACGTCTGCTTGCCACGGCTGATAAACAGAAAGAAATTGACGCCAAGATGCAGGAGATTCAGCGCAAGGCGAATGCCGGAAGTCTCTTCGGAGCGCAGGAAGTCGGGCTTGAACCGCCAGCACAGCAGCCTGTTCCGACTCCTGCTCCGGCACAACAGGCGTCCGCCCAGCCCCATCCGGTCAATGGCAATCCCATACAAAGGACTGATGCCGGACCGATGTCACCTCACGGAGCGGGCAGAAATGCCGCTGTTCCACCGGCATCGGTCGCACAGCCGGCAGCACAACCCATACCTCCGCAGCCGGAATACGGATGGGGAGCGCCGTACGGACAGCAGCCGCAGACAACGCCGCCACAAGGTTTTATCCCTAACGGACAGCCATACCCGCCTTACGGGCAGCCTGTATATCCCCCGTATCCGGGAACCTATCCGTATGTGCAGGCACAGCCGTCTGCCCCCGTACAGACATCGCCGAACCCTCCGGCAGCAGGCAGAACCCCGGATTTTCAACCCCACCCACAGGAGCCGGCAGCCCCTTACAGTTTTGACAAGGAAGATGAAGAGGACCGTGAACTGCTCCGTGAAGACCCTTATGCCGAATACCCGGATTTCCCGGAAGAGAACCGCATGAAGGACGAGGCGCAGCAGGAATTGGAACTGGTGTGCTGTTGACTTCCCGATGTACGGATTAAATCCGCTTATTACACGCAAAGGCTTATGTGTCAGGGTTCAACATCCGGCATCATAAGCCTTTGCCGCAATCATGAATAAATAGCAGTATTAACTTATTAAAAAGATAAAAGATATGGCACTTGAAGTCAAAGGACTCAAAAGAGTATTCAAAATGAAGAAAACAGGCACATACCTTGTTTTGGACGATCCGAACCCGGAAATGGCTCCGGCTGACGTAATGGATTTCTACTCCATGACCTATCCCGAACTGACCACGGCAAACGTACACGGCCCTGTCATAGAGGAGGACTGTGCGGTTTATGAGTTCAAAACGACCACCGGCGTAAAAGGATAAAGGTATGGCAAGAGTAAAACAGACTAATAAGAAGGAGAAACAGGCATGCGTACAGCTTACAGACTACCAGTTGCAGGAATTGGCACGGCAGATCATCTGCGAACTCGAACGGCAGACAGACATCAGCCGGGGGACATTGCGCAGGAGCATAAAGCTCCTGCCGCCACCCGGCACAACAATGGTTTTCTGACGGAACGGCTGCTTCCGGTTGCGCCGGATTATTGCATGGATGAGGACGATGTCACCTGTATAAACCTTACCACACCGGAGTCTTTCGACTACTTGTACCGGTCGGCGGTAAACTACGCCCGTCTGTTGGATGTCCGCCTGCCTTTCCCCAAAAAGAGCCGGAGCCGGTGCCCGAGGCTGGACATCGCCCGGCTTTTTGAGGTGATGGACAACCTGGTCCCTGAATCTGTCAATCTGGAAGTGGTGGAAGGCAGGCTGGCATTCTGCCTCTACCGGCACCACGACTGGCCGGACCACACCCTTTTCTGGCTGCCTTTGGATTTTACCAAGGCACTTTCCACGCCGGTAAGGAGGCTGGTACTTGAATTTATCCGCCGCTTCATGCTGCACCATGGCATGCAGGATTTGAAAGATACATATTACTATGAAATGGCGTGTGACGATTTGGAAAGCCGTCCCGCTTATGACGAGGACATAACACCGCGGGAAGCCAAAGCGTGGAAGAAACTGGTGGAATCCTATGAAAAGGGCGGGATTGACCGGATGCTGAAACGTATCTGGAAACGTCCGTTCTGTTCCGGCTTCTTCAGGAAACTGACAGAACATTGCCCGGAAAGGGAGAATGAACGGGGCTTGTTGGCGCTCGTAAAGGAAGGCATGGCTTTCATCGGCAAAGCCGTGCCTTCCATCATGTCCTACCAGTACGACTGGGCATATGAGGAGGAACCGGATTTCCGGCCCGTCCCATTGTATGAACAGGTCATGCTGGTCTATTCCATCCGTGACGTGCTGACGGAAGATATGATGGAGATTTTTAACTCGGACCAGCGGGAAACGTACTGCCTTTCCCCTGTCACCCGTATGCTGTTGTCTCCCGAAACGGACAGGCTATTTAGCATGGATGACTTTCCCGAACGCTTCGCCCGGTGGTTCGGGAAGTTTACAGAATATATTGAACGACATTTTTAACTGAAAGAAAATGAATGAACTGACAACCAGATTGCAGGAAATCATGGTGCCGAAAGCGGCACTCATCGCTTATGCGTATGATTCCAATACTTACAGAAGCAATGACAAATACCATCTTGAACTGCGTCCCATCAGTCCCGACGGACGTATGGGAGCTGCCATTCCCGTCAGCCACGAATTTATCGGGGCTTTGGCGGACAACTATTCCGCTGATATATGCCGTATTCCGTACGGGAGGATTCCGCCGAACCTGCTGGAGTGCAATTCCCGGAAAGGGCATGAGAAGTATGTCTGGTACAACCCTCCGGGAAGGCACCGGATGTTTTTCACCGGAGGTCTGAACATCGCTGACGGGGAGTTCAATCTTCCGGGAGTTGTCTACAAGGTGGAAAAGGAACAGATGGATATCTACGCATTCAAGGGGGACAGGCCGGAAGAAAGGACGGAGCTTTACCGGGCACCGTTCTTCAACGTCACACAAAGCAAGGTCTGCCTGGGCAGCACCTCGCTGGACGTTCCGCAGAACCCGACCTATGCCGATTGGCTGGCATATTGGGAAAAGCGTTTCTGGACAAGCGAGTTTTCCCATTTAGGAGGGAAAGTCAACCCAACCAGGAGCAACCTGGTCATCGTCACCGAGAATGCCCGCAACGCTCCCTTCAACGAAGAGGAGCTGCAACCGTTAAATATCAAATTGAAAGATTTATTGTCATGAAGAAGAAAAAAATACATTATACCGAGAATTACCTGCTTTCTCCGCACCACCCGGTCAGCGTCATCGTCATCGGTGCCGGCGGTACAGGGTCACAGGTCATCACCTCATTAGCCCGTATGGACAGGGCCTTGCAGGCATTGGGGCATCCGGGGCTTTATGTTACCGTTTACGACCCTGATGCCGTGTCCGAATCCAACATCGGACGCCAGTTGTTTTCCGAGCCGGAAATCGGCCTGAACAAGGCGGTCGCGCTCGTCACCCGGATCAACCGTTTTTTCGGCACGGCATGGACAGCGGAACCCCGCCGTTATCCGATGCCTGAAACAGGGAAGAGAAAGAACCGTACGGCGAATATCATCATCACCTGTACCGATAATGTACGTTCCAGGCTTACGCTCTGGCGGTTTCTGAAACCTTTCAGGGACAGTGTCCATATCAATGAGACCACTCCGATTTACTGGATGGATTTCGGCAATGCCCGCACCACCGGGCAGGTACTGGTCGGTACCGTGCGCAACAAGATTTACCAACCCGCTTCGGAACAGTACCAACCTACACCGCACCTGAATGTCATTACCGAGGAGGTCAGCTATTCCACGATTGACGAAAAGGACTCCGGCCCGAGCTGTTCGCTGGCGGAAGCCTTGGAGAAACAGGATCTTTTCATCAATTCCATATTGGCGCAGGCCGGTTGCGGCTTGCTATGGAAGATGATCCGGGAAGGATGTACGTTCTATCGGGGACTTTATCTCAATCTGGACACGATGCGCATGACTGCCGTCCCGGTCTGAGTGATGGGGCTTTAACATAATAAGAGAGCCGTATCAACATGCTGTTTTTGAGCAATGATACGGCTCTCTTAAATGAAACATACACATCTGAAACTGTTTTGAATTTATAGCCTGGAGCATACGCGAAAACGGCTGTCCAGGTCAAGGAAAGTTTTTGCAGAAATTCAAAACGGTCTTTATATGTATTGAGTGAGATAAGTTGCATCCGGTTTGTGTCTAACCCTTGTCAGGTTTCATAGCTTTCCCTTTCTGCCGGCTTTTGATGAAATCCCGTACTTCCGAAGCAAGGTAGAGTGTCCGCCCGTTGTCATCCACACAGTAATAAGGTATTTTTCCTTTTTCCCGGTAGCGTGCCAAGGTCCGTTGCGACACGCCAAGCAGTTCCGCCAAGTCCACATTGTCCAGAAACTGGTCTCCGTCCAGGCAATCCCGTTGTCGGTTCATGCGTTCCAGCTTCTTTTCGATACGCGCAAATCCTTCCGCCATCGTATTGATCATCTTTTCCAGCAGTTCATCGTCTATATAAGGCATAGTTATTCCTCCATGTTTTTAATAAGTGATACAATAATCACCCCTTCCGTGCGCACATGAGGAGTATATGGCTATAATAGTGAAAATACTGTGCCATGGAAAGCCTTTGGGACAACCACTCTTTGTCTTGTAATTGATATACAGCTAATTGCAAAATACAGATTTTATCTTTCGACATATAAGTGTAAACCTATGAACTGTAAACCCTTTACAGTTCATAGGTTTACACTTTACAGTCTTCCAATATATTCTTTAATCTACATTTTTATGAAATACAGTAGAAAAATGTTCCATTGAAAGATGCCCCTATTGAAAGATGTTACATAACATCAATAAATAACTGGTCTATATTTCTTTATCCCAAATTTAAAATTTATATTTGCACATATTATACCGATTAGTCGGTTTGTTATTTAGATAATAATGTAATATAAGAATATGTCCGTCATTTCTTCTTCTGGTTTGCCAGCTTCCGGCAGTTCGAGCCTTGTGCGCGGCTTTTCGGACCTTTTTACGGCCTCTAAGTCCGCCTTGGACAAGCTCCAATCGGGCCTGGCGGGAGCGCTTCCTTCCATGCCGGGCATGCCTGTGGCAAAGTTCGGCGACCTGTCCGTAGGGATCGACATGCACCCCACGGTCACGCCGCCTTCCCCCGTCATGCCCGTGCCGCACGTGGGCAAGGTGTACGACCTCATGGCCGACCTCATGGCAAGTCTGGCAACGGCCATCCCCCCGTCATCGGGCGGCGTGGCAGGCGTGGCGGGCAGCATACTCAAAGGCATGGCCCCGTCCGTGAAGGTTCACGGCCAGTGGATCGCCCAGGCGGGCATCGGCATCGTGCACCTGCCGGCATACGTCCTGCATTCCGCCCCGCTGGTCAGCGGCATGTCCGAGTCCGAGATGTGGATGGGCAGCTCGACGGTACTGGCGGACGGCGCTCCCTGCTCCACCCTGACGCATCCGGCACTGTCCTGCAACATAGTGGGAATACCGACCGTCCCCCGCAAGGGCAAGCCCAAGAAGGTCAGCAAGGCGCTGATGTCCCCCACCTCCAT